>JASFIA010000416.1:0-3490 GCA_050122915.1 Desulfobacterales bacterium
GGGCCAGTCGTGTCAAGGCCACTTCGACGTCCCGGGAGGCCACCATCATGAGATCCGCCAGTTCGTCAATGATGATGACGATGTAGGGAAGGAACTCGGGAGGCTTCCCCTCCTCGTCGGGTTTGGCTTTGAGCATTTTGGTGTTGTGCTGGTGGATGTTGCGGGCTTTATGTTCGGATAGCAGTTGATAGCGCCGCTCCATTTCTCGAACCGCCCAATAAAGGGCATTGGTGGCCTTCTTAACATCCGTGACCACCGGCGTGATGAGGTGGGGGATCCCGTCATACATTGACAGCTCGATCCGCTTGGGGTCGACCATGATGAGTTTGACGTCGGTTGGCAGGGATTTGTAGAGAAAACTGCAAATCATCGTATTCAAGGCAACGCTTTTACCGCTTCCGGTGGCACCGGCAATCAGCAGATGGGGCATTTTGTCAAGCTCCGCCACCACCGGATTGCCAACGATATCTTTTCCCAGGCAAAGGGTCAGTTTCGACTTGGCCTTTTCAAACATGCTCGAAACCACCACTTCCTTGAACCGGACCGTTTCCCTCTCGGGGTTGGGGATTTCGATACCGATGGCAGCTTTGCCCGGGATAGGGGCAACAATGCGAATGCTGGTGGCCCTGAGGGTTAGGGCCAGGTCATCGGACAGCCCCACGATCTTGTTGATCTTGACGCCGGGCGCCGGAGCATATTCGAAAGTGGTGATCACCGGACCCGGCGTGACGGCAGCCACATGGCCTTTCACACCGAAGTCTTCAAGCTTCTTTTCGAGAAGCTTCGACTGCATCCTTAGATTGTCCTCGCTGATGGATGCCGGGCGGTCCTCCGGATCGTCGAGGAAATTGACGGTGGGCAGTAGAAATCCGCCGCTGGATTTGCGCATGAACTCAAAAACTTCCTGCTTGGGAATCGGCTTCGCCTTCGGCTTGGGTGTGGGTTTCTCGATGCGGATGGGGGGCGCCGGCCGTTTTTCCTGTTCCTTGATCCGCTCCGTCCGCTTGGCGGCTTTTTCCCGGCGCTCTCGATGTTTCAAGTAAACGGTCTGGAACCGATCGCCGAGCTTCAAGACGATTTGCCAGGTGCGCCCCCCGAAACTCATCAGGGAAAACCCGGTGGTGAGAATAAAGCCGATCAACCACAAAATGGCCAGGAGGATCGTGGCGCCGGCGGTGTTCAGGTATCGGATCAGAAACACTTTAAAGGGAATACCGACCAGACCGCCTGCCGAAAACCGGTTTCCGAAAAGGACGTAGCTGTCCTGCTGAAGAGCAAGAAGGCTCCCCGTCGTCACCACCAGAAGAAGACCGCCGCCGAAGATGAGCCAGAGGGTCTTTCCATGGTTTTCGCCAAAAAAATGGATACTGGCCAACAAGAAAAGAATGGGAAGCCAGAATGCGCCGAGGCCGAACAGCCCTATCAGTGCGCCAGACACATACCCACCCGTTTTGCCGAAGAGATTTTTAACAGGTCCGGCGGGACCGGCTTTCAGGAAAGACGGATCGCCCGGATGATAGGACACGAGGCTGATGAGGATGAACACCACCAGGAAAAACAAAAGGATGCCTATGATTTCTTTTCGCATATCGATGGGTTTTGTCTGTAACAGCGTCATGGATTAGGTGTCTTGCCGCCCGGAATTGAACCTCGGGGAGGTCTCTGCGTCGGAATGCTCTCCCCGGGAGGTTACACCTCGACAACGATCGGAATAATGTAGGGGCGTCGCCCGATCGTAAAAAAGAAATACTGCTTTAAGACCGTCTGGAGTCTTGCACGGATTTTTTCCACCCGTTTCTGCGCATCAGGTCCAATATCCTCGACGACCTCGAGCACGACACAGATGGCGTCGTCGAGGAGATGACCGGTTTCGGTCTCAAATACAAAGCCCCGAGAGTAGACCTCCGGCCCATGAACCACGGTTCCCGTCTCTTCGTCCAGGACCAGGCTGACCACCACCAGGCCGTGCTCCGAGAGCATGCGGCGCTCCCGCAAAACGCTCTGGCCCACGTCACCGATGCCCTTCCCGTCCACCAGAACTCTCCCTGTGGGGACCCGATCGCGAATCCGAGCGCCCGAGGAATCGAATTCAACCACCTGACCGTTCTCGGCCAGAAGGACGTTGTCTTCCGCCATGCCGATCTTTTTGGCCAAGCGGGTATGGAGCAGCAGATGCCGGTATTCCCCGTGGATAGGAATGAAAACCTTGGGTTTGACCAGGTTGATCATCAACTTCAATTCTTCTTGAAACGCATGACCGGATACGTGGATGGCGGAAATCTTTTCGTAGATGACATCGGCGCCGAGCCGATAGAGACGGTTGATGATGGCCGTAATTGCCTTTTCGTTTCCGGGAATGAACTTCGATGACAGGACGATCGTGTCTTCCTTGCGTATTTTGATGTGCCTATGGGTGCCGGAGGCCATTCTTGCCAGCACCGACATGGGCTCACCCTGGCTTCCCGTTGTGACCATGATGATCTCGTCGTCCGGGTAGTAGCCGATGTCGTCGACGTCGATCTCAATCTCCCTCGGAATATCGAGGTGACCCAGCTTCTTGGCGAGGGTCACCGTGACCTCGATGCTTCGCCCGTTGAAGACGATTTTCTTGCCCCTCGCTTTCGCGATATTCACGATCTGCTGAATGCGGGTCACATTGGATGCGAAGAGGGCAATGATGATACGACCCTTGCTGTTTTCGGTGATATGGGCAATGGTTCGTCCGATTTCCTGGGCGGAAATCGTGTATCCCTCCTTCTCGACATTGGTGGAATCCGAGAGCAGAGCGAGGACCCCTTTGGCCCCGAATTCCGCAAATCGATTCACGTCGGTAGCCATACCGTCCGAATTGTCATGGCTGATCTTGAAATCGCCGGTATGGACAATTCGTCCGAATGGGGTCTGAATGGCCAATCCCACCCCGTCGACAACGCTGTGGCGAACCCGGATGAACTCAATCTCGAACGCACCGAGTTTGATCCGCTCCCCGGGATTGATTTCATGGAGGCGGGCCGTTTGCAGCTGACCGAATTCATCCAGCCGGTTTCGCACCACCCCCAATGTAAACGGGGTTCCGAAAACCGGCACGTTGGCGATTCTCAATACAAAGGGAAGAGCGCCCACGTGGTCTTCATGGGCATGGGTCAGGATCACCGCCGCAACGCGGGACGCATTTTGCCGAATGTATTCCATGTCGGGAATCACAAAGTCGATCCCCAGCATGTAGCCCTCGGGAAACATCAAACCGGCATCGACGATAAACAGGGTATTCCGGTCTTCAAAGGCCATCATATTGAGCCCGATCTCTCCGAGCCCTCCGAGCGGTACCATTTTAATCATGACGACCTGGCCGATATCCTAACAAGGCAAGTTGCAAACTAGTTTCCGAAAACGAAATAATCCGGCATCGACACCAGTGATGATGGGGGATACAGACGGATAGCAGCAGCCGTTCAGATTCGGATGTCAAGCTCCCGCAGCATGGCATCGA
>JASFIA010000417.1:0-3489 GCA_050122915.1 Desulfobacterales bacterium
CTTTGCCCCCTCGGATCAATGTCGAGACCGAATGATGAATTCCATTGCGCCGTTCTGGGATGGAAACGAGACATGGCTGGTTTTGGGAGGGGGCGGTCTGTTCGCGGCCTTCCCCCTGGCGTATTCGATTCTAATGCCCGCTCTGTATATTCCCATCATCATGATGCTACTGGGCCTGATCTTCAGGGGAGTGGCATTTGAATTCCGGTTCAAGGCCGACACCTCTCGACGGCTGTGGGACTACGCCTTTCATTTCGGCTCTCTGGTGGCGGCCTTCATGCAGGGGGTCGTTTTGGGCGCGTTCGTACAAGGAATCGACGTCGAGGGAAGGCAGTTTTCAGGCGGCGCCTTTGATTGGCTGAATGCATACAGCGTCATGACCGGAGTGGCCCTGGTATTTGGCTACGCGCTTTTGGGATCGACGTGGCTTATCATGAAGACCGACGGGATCACGGCGGAATGGGCCAGAAAGTGTGCTGCCTACGTTCTTGGATACGTCGGTCTCTTTCTGGGGATTGTCAGTCTCAGCATGCCCATGATGGACGAAAACATCAAAACCCTCTGGTTCAGCCTTCCCAATCTTTTCTACCTCATGCCGGTGCCCGTCGCGACCGTTGTCATATTCGTCATGATCTGGAGGGATCTCCACCGGGGTAGGGAGATCAGGCCATTTGTCCTGAGCATCGGGGTATTCCTCATGGGGTACGTGGGTTTGGGCATCAGTCTCTGGCCTTGGCTGGTGCCTTTCGAGGTCACATTCGCCCAGGCGGCCGCAGCGGCACCCTCCCAGTCTCTGCTGCTGGTCGGAACCGCCGTGATGCTGCCGGTGGTGTTGGGATATACGGGCTACTGTTATTATATCTTCAGGGGAAAGGCGTCCCATGAAACCGGTTACTAAAAAAGAGAAGCAGTGGCTGTGGTTTGCTATGCTGTGGATTGGGGGGATCGTCACGGCGTGGCTCCTGGCGGGCTTGGCGAAGCTTGTAGTCTCCATCGGATAGCCGACGAAAACAGGGCCCGAATCCGAAAAACGACGACACGTTGCGGACTGGTTTGGGATCATCGGGAGGAAATGGTTTCCAGAATGCGCTGCTGCCAGGACTCGGCATAGCCGTCGGCCTCCGGGATTCCGGCAATCCGTCGGGTATGAGGGAAATGAATGCGGACGAAATCCCTGAATCGCTTTTCCACCGTCATTCGGATCGGCAGGCAGAGGCGATGGTACATGGCGTCGTCCACATCGTTGAAATCGAAAAAGATGGTCAGTTGATTCTTCAGCCCATGTTTCAACCGTTCCGGATCATTCCCTCCTTCGGCAGCCGACCACAGTTGATTGACCAGATCCACTATCCCGTGGCGAATGGTTTTTTTGACGAAAGACCGTTTGTCATCGGTCCAAAAGATTCGGTTCCGATCCATACTGAGGGCGCATTTGTCCCCGCCCCGCAAATTGATTCGGCCCACGACGCTGCCGCGGGCGCCTTCGGGCAGGAGACTCGCCGTCTGGGTCACGAATATGCCGTCCTGAAAAACGGATACGCCCCCGATGCTGGCGTCCAGTGCGTAGATCTGGCCCCCATTGCTCTTGGCTTTCAAGAAGAGATAGCCCTCGGAGTGGGGGAAGTCGAGCTTCGCAACGAAAGCCGTATCGCTGCTATCGGTTTTCCGGTAGTCAAGAGCCTCGCCGCCGATGATCATCTCCTCTCGACCGTCCTGAATCAGGCGAATAGGAAAATCCACGAAGCGAATGTGGCTTTTCAGATAACCAACGAATTCCAGACTTCTGCAGTAGTTGATGCGGGACGGTTTGAGGTGCAGGGTCACCTCGGTGCCGGGGGATATGCCCCTGTCCAGGGGACGGACGTCGAAATAGTCCCTCAGATGAGTGATGGTGATCATCAGCCCGGAATCCCCCTCCTTCCTGGTTTTGATAACGATTTTTTCCGCCACAAGAAAGCTCGACAGAAAACCGATCCCGAATTGGCTGATAAAGCTGACGCCCAATCGTTCCGCCGGACCATGACCGCCGGAGTTACCGGACTGGTAGAGGGAGATACCAATGGTCAGAAAGTATTTTTCGATCCACTGGCGGTTCATGCCGATGCCATTGTCCCGGATGGCGATCACGCTGACGCCATCGTTGAAGGATACCGAAATGGCCGGCTCGTAGTCCTTATCCCCGAGCTGACGCAAAAGGCAGGCGTCGATGGCGTTTTGGATCAGCTCCCGAAGAAACACCCGGTTGTCCGAGTAGAGCCGGTTGCCGGTGAAAAGCTGCAGCGCCGACGACGAGTCGACGGAAAACTTCAAATCGATCGGCTCATACCCTTCCGGCTCGATGTCGAACACCACGACGGAAAAGAGAAACCGGGGGCTGACGATCCGATTGACCCCATGGGCCAGGCGGTTCACCGCACTTTCATGGTGTTTCAGAGCCCGGTGAACCTCCGGGTGCCGGCACCGAATTCGGATCCGAGCGGCGCCGGGCAGATAGGGATGAGGCCCTTCGCCTTCCACCGAATAAACGCCGTCAAGCTGATCGGCGCCGAGATCGTCGACGCCGGCGAGAAGACCCGCAGCCGACAAATCAAGGGCGGCCGAAAAACGAATGGCGCCTGCTATCAGGGGAATATTGAGGGGGAAACTGTTTTGGACGGCCCTTTCAGGAGGTCGATCCGGCCGGTCGATGTCTGCCGCAGCGCGCAGAACCCATGCGATTGCCTGGGCCCGCTCTCGATCCCTGATTCCCAAAAGCGCCCAGTCCGCAATGACCCGGTCATGAGCGTCCATGGCCACACGACGGGTGTCCAATGGGTCCCTCCTTCCCGTCGGCCCGCCGCCTTCTCGGCCGACATCCCACAGGCAGACGGCGGCGGCCAGGTAGAAGAGATCCAGAGGCCCTCTCGCCAGGGCGTCCCTTTGCTCATCATCCAGAAGCCAGTGGTCCAACCGCCGGAACATCGCATCGGACCCGACGGTAAATCCACGAGCGCGCTGGCTCGAGCGGATGGCCTCGAGCTCCGCCATCAGGGGGGCGGGTATCCGGTCTATCAATGACGTCATGGGTCCCTTTCCTTTGGGGAATGGGTGCAGTCGAGGCCGGTTGTCTTGGTGAAGACACAAGACGGGCCGTCCATATCTGCAGAGGGCTGCCGTATCAGATGAATATGAAAAGAATGGGGTCGGATGGGCTGGCCGTCAAACCGGCGCTGTGCAGGACCTTCATCGGCCGGTGAAACCCTTCCATCCCGACGACCCGGATATTACCATTATGATCCGGAAAGGTAACGGTGTGACGAACATGCCCCCGCCGAATGCGGCGGCGGCAAATCGGCAGGCGCCCGCAAGATACCCGAAAACCCGGGAATGGATATCGTGATCATCGTTGGACTTCTAATCCTGGCTGCCATCGCCCTCTACGGCCCCCACCTTTGGGCCAAAGCTGTGTTGAACCACTATGGCCGCAGGGAATATTTTTCTGGCAACGGC
>JASFIA010000418.1:0-3483 GCA_050122915.1 Desulfobacterales bacterium
CCCAACGGGGTCCTTGTGGAGTCCATGACCATGCCCGACAACCAGGCCGTCATCAAAGACATCGTTGAATCGATTCGACAGCTCTATCGGGCTGTGTATCAGGACGCGTCAAAAGTGGGCCGCCAGTTCGGTCTGACGGCTTCCCAAAGCGGCGTTCTCCGCTGCCTTTTCAATTTCGGACCTCTGTCATCGGCGGACCTCAGCCGAAAACTGTTTGTCACACCATCCAACATTACGGGGATCATCGACCGGCTTGAGAAAAAACAACTTGTCGAGCGGGTGAAAAAGGTCGGGGATCGTCGGGTGGCCCTCATCACCCTCACCGATGAAGGCCTCGAGATCAGTCAGATGCTTCCGGATCCCATCGAAAGAAAGCTCATCAACGGCCTGGCCCATCTGGACACGGACCGGGTTGAACGGCTCAGGGCGGCCATGGAACAGATTCTCACCCTGGTCGATGCCGACGATCTGAGGGATGCCCCTCTCGACATCTCTCAGATCGGCGCCGAAAACACCGGCATCCTGCTTCACGACTGAAGAGAGGCGTCCCGGGGATCTCTGAATGCCGACGTCGATTCCCGTGGGACGTGCCATCTTGGGGTGCCGGATGCCCGGGTCGTTCTCGACCCTTGACAATCGGCTCCATTTTGGTCACTCTGGAATCGACTCCAGCACCCCCTTCCCGCTCCGCCGGTCCGAACCGCTCTTTTGGTCTCCATCCCTACGGTTTTTAATACCGCTGCCGTGGTTTCGCCATCCTGGGTGAATCGTTTTCTTTCCTTCTGGCCGCCGCACCGTTACGCTTGCCTCTCGTTACCGCCGTGAAATGAAGTCAACCCCATCGGGGGTGGTCGGCATCCTGTGACCCGGCCCAGGACCATCGACCCACCCGTGGAGATATGCAGTCACCCCACTGGAAAAGGAGGTGCCCGATGACACGGTCGCTGTGGTTCAAACTGTTTGTTCCAGCCAGCATCACCGCCATCCTTCTGTCGACGGCAGCCGTCAGGGCGGAGGAGACGGTGATCGGCATCGTTCATTCGGAGGGGTTCGCCTACGCCGAAATGATGAAGCGCTCCTACGAGATCGCCATGGAAGACGTCAACAGAGGCGCGGGTGAAAAGGGTCTGCGGTTCAGGCTTGCGTTTGCAGACGATCGGGGGGATCGTCGGGGTGCTGAAGAAGCCGTCCAACACCTGGCGAAGTCCAGGGGGGCCTCCATTCTCGTGGGGGGGTATTCGAGTTCCAACACCCTTTATGCGGCCATGGCGGCGGATCGGATCGGTATCCCATTCGTGGTCATCACAGCGGCCGATGACCGGATCACCCGTCGGCAGCTCACGAATGTCTACCGCCTCAACCCCCCATCGAGCGATTACACCAACGGCTTAGAGGCCTTTTTCCAAAAAGTCGTCTCCCCGCGTTCCATGGCCATCGTCTATGAAAACAGCCCATACGGCACTGGGGCGGCGATGAAGATGATGTGGTATTGCCGGGAAAACGACATCGAATTGCTGGCAATCATCCCCTACATCCGCGGACGGGCGAAAGATGCGTACTTCGATCGGATTCTATCCCCCCTGAGGGAAAAATCCCCGGATGTCGTCTACATGGTGTCCTATCTCAAGGACGGAGCGGAACTGGTGAAAAAACTGCGGTCCATGAATCTGAAATCCCTCCTGTGCGGGGGGGCCGGCGGGTTCACTCATCCCCGGTTTAACGAGTTGAGCGGCGAGGATGGGAATTTGATGATAACGGCGGCCCTCTGGGCACCCGAAACGGGATTCAGCGGCGCCATGGCCTACCGCGACCGTTATGAGTCCGCCTACCAAACGGCTCCGGATTACCACGGCGTCGAGGCTTTTTCGTCGATTCATGTTGCCGCCGAGGCACTCAGGACGGCCGCCTCGCTATCGGCCGATGCCATCCGGGAGGCCCTTGACCGGTTGGACATGGAGACCCCGTTCGGCCGCGTTCGTTTCGAAAGCGACGGCGACTACGAACGTCAGAACAGGGTCGACACCCTGGTGCTCCAACTCGTTTCCGGGCGCTATGAGTGCATCTGGCCGGAGAGTCTGTCCACCACGACCTTCGAGCCGCCCCCTTACTGGAGAGCCGACTGACCTCTCTGGCGTCGGTCTTCCCTAAGGCCCGCCTGATCGTTGGGGCTGGAAGGCCAGTTGGCGGCCGACGGCCGACAATGCAGAAGCCTCACTGCCGTCGTGCGCCTCTGGCCCTCTCCCATAGGGCCAAGAGGTTTGCGGAGACGGGTATGTGACGCTCCCATCCGAAGGCCTTTTCCCTTGCCTGGACAAATCAACCGGTGTATGAATGAGTATATGCTCGAATTAGAATCAGAAAGGAATGTAGACATGACCCGACCTCTCAACGTGCTCATCATCGGCGGTGTTGCCTGTGGTCCCAAAACGGCCTGCCGGCTAAAGCGGCTTCTCCCAGAGGCATCCATCACCCTCATAGACAAGGGGGGGATCGTCTCTTATGGTGCCTGCGGCCTTCCCTATTACGTGGAGGGCTGCTTCGAGGGCATCGACACCTTGACCCACACGCCCGCAGGGGTGCCCCGAAACCCTGAATTTTTTCATAGGACCAAAGGGGTTGAGGTATTGACGAATACCGAGGCTCTGAAGATCCATCGGGAGAATAAGACGGTCCGAGTCCGGCAGCGCCTAACCGGGGAGGAGGCGGACCTCCCCTACGACAAACTGGTTTTGGCCACCGGGGGACGTCCCTTCAAACCCCCCATTCCCGGCATCGATCTGAAAAACGTCTGGTTCATGACCCATCCCGAGGATGCAGACACCCTTGTGAAGGCCATCGATGGCCAGAAACTCGCAAAGGCGGTGATGGTCGGCGCGGGATTTATCGGTATGGAGATGGCGGAGGCCCTCAAGCGAAAGGGGCTCGACGTGACGGTGATCGAAATGGCGCCTCAAATCATGCCCGGCATCCTCGATGAGGACACCGCCGCCTATGCCTCGAAATACATTCGAAGCCAGGGGGTTTCACTGGTCCTGGGAGAGCGCGCCGTTGCCTTGGATGGCCAAGAGCGGGTCTCGTCCGTTCGGACCGACAAAGGGGTGTATCCTGCCGATGCCGTGGTGGTGGCGGTCGGGACCCGCCCAAACGACGAACTGGCCAGGGAGGCGGGCCTGTTGTGCCGCAACGGGATCGTCGTCAACGAGTACGATCAGACCAGCGATCCGGACATTTACGCCGGGGGCGACTGTGTCGTAAACGCCTATGCAGGGAATTTGGCTGGAAGCCCTGTATTCGTTCCCCTGGGCTCGACCGCCAACAAGCACGGGCGCGTCATCGCCAACCATATAGCGGGCAGGCCCACGGCGTTCAGCGGCGTTGCCTGCACCGGGATAGTCAAGGTGTTCGATTTCACGCTCGGCCGCACCGGGTTGACGGAGGCGGCCTGCCGGGGCCTTGGGCTGGACGTCGAAACAGCGACCTGGG
>JASFIA010000419.1:0-3481 GCA_050122915.1 Desulfobacterales bacterium
AAGATTGCAAGGCTGTTTTTCCGGCGGGGTGCGCTCGGGCGCTGTCCGGGTCAGAAGGTCAAGGCGCTCCAGCCTCAGACCGGGCAGCGTGGCCACGACGAACGTACCGGAAACGGCGCGGTCTGTGGGAAACTGTTCCGCATCGACCAAATCGGCAACGATCGCCGATTCTGCGGAGCCATGGGCGCTTAAGGCGTCGAGGCTTTCCCCTGAATGAAATCCGTTTTTGACATCGATCCGGTAGCGGTCGGTCCCGATTTTTTCGACGATTTTCCCAACCAGTCGGCGCTTTTCAGAACGAATGCACTGCCGGTAATCCGGAACGGTTTCCTCCGGGCGGCCGAAGAAGAAGCCCGTGCAATGCCCTCTGCGGGCGACGGCGTTAAGATCCGCCAACCACTGCGGCTCGACGATATACCGGGTTGGGGACCGGTAGTAGGCGTCAATGGCTGCCCGGTAGCTTTTAACGACTGCCGCGAGATAGGTAAGGCCTTTCATGCGCCCCTCGATCTTAAGGCTCGCGACGCCCGACTCGATCAGTTCAGGAATGTGCTCGATCATGCAAAGATCTTTTGAGTTGAAAAAATAGGTCCCATGGGCGTCCTCGGCGATGGGGTGATAGTGGCCGGGACGCTTCTCTTCCACCAGGGCGTAGCGCCATCGGCAGGATTGGGCGCAGTGCCCCCGGTTGCCGTCTCGTCCGGACAGGAAGCTGCTGATCAGGCACCGCCCGGAATAGGCGATGCACATGGCGCCGTGAACGAACACCTCGACCTCGATACCGCTTTTTTGGACCATGACGCGGAGTTCTTCCAGGGATAGTTCCCGGGCGGCATTGATTCGGGACGCACCGACACTTTTCCAGAATCCGGCCGTCACATGATTGGTGGTGTTGGCCTGGGTGCTGATGTGGACGGGGATTCCCGGCGCCTCCCTCAAGGCCGTCGTCACTACCGCCGGGTCGGCTGCGATGATGCCGTCAGGACCGATCGTCGACAGCCGGCGGAGATAGGTGAACAGGGCATCCTGGTCGCTGTTGCGAGAATAGACATTGCAGGCCACATAGACCCGGGTATGACTGCGGTGGGCCAGATCGACCGCCCGCGCCAAGGCGTCCAGGTCGAAATTGTCGGCCTGGTGCCTCAGGCTGAATTGTTTCCCACCGAGGTAAACGGCGTCTGCACCGAAGTGGATAGCCACTTCCATCTTTTCAAAATTGCCGGCGGGAGCCAGCAGTTCGACCTTTCGGTGAAAGTCAATCATGGGAAATTCCGATGAGAGGGCCGCCGCTGCCTTCGGGAGATCGTCAGGCCACTGGTTGCCAAGGCCTCATCCTATAGGATAAAATCCGATCCCGATCAATGAGAGGATTCACTCCAATGGGACAGGTGGGTCTTGATGACGCCCCCCCGGGGGACCGACAACCGTTGATTTCCTTTGAGAGAGACTTGATAGGCAAGGCGGTGGCGACGAGCATCGAGAGCGGGTGTCGGGGAATTGGAAAAGGATTGCATTATAAATGACGCAGGAGGCTGACGTGACGCTGCAAAACAAGATCAAGGGCGATTTGACGATTGCCATGAAGGAGAAAGACACACAAAAGAAAGAAGCGATTCGTGTGATTTTGGGGGAGTTTGCCAGGATGGAGCAGAAGACCCTGACCGACGATGAGGTCGTCCGGGTGCTCCGAAAGCTCCAGAAATCCGAAAAAGAAGTGATTTCGAGGCAGGGGGGAGACGGTTCGGCCTTCTTGTCGGTAATCGAAAGCTACTTGCCAACCATGGCCTCCGACGACGATATCCGTGCCTGGATCGACGCCAATGTCGATCTTTCCGGCTATCAAAACAAAATGCAGGCTATGGGAAAGATCATGTCCCATTTCGGTTCTCGGGCTGACGGGAACCGGGTGAAGAAAATTTTACAGGCGCTGTAGTGGGCCGGCAGCGCTTCGGGGAATGGTCGTTATGACGATTGGTTATTGGGGTGTCTGGCCTTCGGGAAGGCCGAAATCGTCGGGCACCGGTGCCTTCTGGTTGAGATAACCCTCGGGGTCTTCGTTCAGGCGGTTCAGCCGGGTTTTCAGAGGTGCCAGCTGAGTTTCCCGCATGCCTTCGGTGAAGAAACGGCTTGGCGACCTGTTTTCGATGGCCTCGATCTGTGATTCGAGTTGATCCCTCTCGTCGGAAATCCGCTGATTCCACGTTTGCCTGGCATCCTCATATCGCCGTTCCCGAGCCTTGAGGGTTCGTTCATCGAGATCCGGGGACAGGTCGTTTTGACTGCCTGAGCCCGGATCGGTGGTGTCGGCGCCTTCACCAGCGGCATCGGTGTCTTCGGTGACGGCAGGGGGTGGGGTGACCGTGACCTGTTCCGGGGCTTCTTCCACATCGTTGGCCCCTTCGGGAATGCCGGTATTGCTGAAGTGGCGCACACCGTTTTCATCGGTCCAGTAATAGATGTTGGACGCCGCGCTTGCCGCAGCCAGCAACGTCAGGACTCCGCAGATCAACAGGCATCTGATGGCGTTCATGGCGTATCCCCTGTGAGGTGGTTTCAATTGGGGAATCATATCCGTCATCGGACGCAAGGTCAAGGCGGTGAAGAGGATAAAAAAGGATGGCGGGGTTCCGGATTCAGGTGATCTTTCAGACGGCATCGACCTGCGGTGGGCCGATGCCGATCCCAAGAGATGAACGGGCGCTATCCAATGATGTAGGGGGGCTTTCCGGCAATCCCTGGGCCTCCCTACTGGTTGGACATGCCTAGGTTGTAGTACTCGTATTCCGGAGGGCGTTTGGTGAGGGGTTCCATCTCGGCCTCGATGGCCTTTCGCCGATCGCTATTCCGCCATGTCTCCCAGGCATCGAGTTCCCGCCACATGGAGACCACGGCGATCCGAGTTGAATCTCCGATGTCGCTCAGGGTTTCGGAGGAAATGTAGCCGTTCTGTTCCATGGCGGCATAGCGGGCCATGTTCAGAGCCCGGATGGCCTCTTTTTGCACGCCTTCCTTGAACGCTCTTTTGATAATGATTTTGACGGTCATGGGGTCTCCTTTCTGATGTGAAGAAATGGATGCCGGCGGTGTCTGCGATTTCCTGAAGTCCCGGCGGCGACGCGACGGCTGCCGTAACAGAAGGGAAACCCATGTCGGATGGCGCATACATCAAGCGTCAGTCGTCGTCGGCTAAATGAAAATAGCGGTTCCGGAGAAGGCGTCGGTGAGGAGGAAGATCAAATCGTGGCGGGTGAGGATAACAGCCAATCGATACCCAGTAAAATGTTTCCTTTTCCTTCGCCTGTCAATCGGTATCCACAGTGGCGACGTGTGTATCTGTGATTGCTGTCCACGTCTCTCCACGACCGTTTCGTGGGTTGACCCATCGATGCGTCTGCGGGCCAATCCTTTTTTGTCGGCGGCACCCAGGGGGCGGATCGGTGGGTGCATAGGAGAACACTCATGGTAAGGGAAATCATCTTAT
>JASFIA010000420.1:0-3479 GCA_050122915.1 Desulfobacterales bacterium
CTCGGTGGCGATCGGCGTTGGGCGCTGTCTTACTGTGGTGCTTACCCGCGTGGGCCTTCCCGGGTGGCCAGCAGGTGCCCCCCGGGGAGAGACCGCCATGTCCGGGTCGGATACGGTAGCTACCGATCCGTCAAGCTGGAAAAGGGATAGATTGAGAGCGGTCGTCACACCGCTCGATCCGTCTCAGGTTGACACCCATCTTAATCCCTAATATACGAAATGGAAGTCCAATTTCTATCCAGCATCAAGCCGAACTGGCGGATATTCCTGTAATCTGAGGATTTCCGATTTCGATAACCGAGGGCGTACCCCTTGCATGATCTTCACCCCCAGCCGGTCATCCACAATGCCGTCGTTGGCCGCCCGCAGCAGCGGACGGCTTTTTTTTGACAGAAAGGGAATAACCATGGCGCCTATCCGGACCATTTGCCGGTGGATCGACACCCTGAACATCTGGGTTGGAAAAGGCATCGCCTGGGTCACCACTCTGGTCGTCCTGGTCGTTTTCGTCGATGTCGTGATGCGGTACGCATTCAAAAAAAGTTATGTCTTCACCCAGGAGCTGGAATGGCATCTTTTCGCCGTCATTTTCCTCATGGGCGCCGGCTACACCCTCTATAAAGACGGTCATGTCAGGGTCGATATTTTCTACCAGCGGCTCAGCGAGAAGGGAAAGGCATGGGTCAACTTTTTGGGTGTGCTGTTTTTCCTGCTTCCCGGCTGCTACATGGTCATCGCCACCTCCTGGAAATTCGTCGGCAACTCATTTGCCGTCATGGAAGGATCCCCGGACCCCGGGGGAATTCCCTACCGGTATCTCATCAAGGCCTGTATCCCTGCAGGGTTCATATTGATCACTCTCCAGGGGATCTCTCTGGGACTCAAAAGCTTTCTGACCATCATTGGGAAAAATCCTGAGGCGGAGGTGGAATCCTAATGGAATACCTGCCCGGCTGGATGTTTCTGGCGCTGACCATTTTGCTGATGGTGGGGTTTCCCGTCACCTTCACCCTCATGGGCACCGCACTGGTTTTCGGGCTGATCGGTTTCGGCTGGGGGTTTTTCAACCTGCTGCCGCTGCGCATCTGGGGGGTCATGACCAACGTGACTTTGCTGGCCGTTCCCCTGTTTGTATTCATGGGGGTCATGCTGGAGCGGTCGGGGCTCGCCGAGGAATTGCTCGATACGATGGGGCTCCTGTTCGGTCGGATGCGGGGGGGGCTGGCCATCTCGGTAGTGGTGGTGGGAGCCCTGCTGGGCGCTTCGACGGGCATTGTCGGCGCTACCGTCGTCACCATGGGGCTTTTGGCCGTGCCGACCATGCTCAAGCGCGGATACAAGAAAGAGTTGGCCACCGGAACGGTTTCCGCTTCCGGCACCCTGGGGCAGATTATTCCCCCCAGCATTGTTCTCGTGCTGATCGGAGACATCGTCGGCGTACCGGTAGGGGATCTTTTCATGGGCGCCGTGCTGCCCGGATTTGTTCTGGTTGGTCTTTACATCCTCTACATCCTTATCGCGGCCGTCATCTGGCCGAAATGGGCTCCGGCGACCCCCAAATCAGAGCTGGCCGCTCTCACCCCGTCGATCCTGTTCAAGAAAGTGACCCGCGCCTTGTTCCCGCCCCTCTTTCTCATGCTCGCCGTTTTGGGCTCCATCTTCGCGGGGATCGCATCGCCTACAGAAGCCGCAGGGGTCGGGGCCGTTGGCGCGACCTTCCTGACCCTCATCAACCGAAAATTCAGCATGAAGATTCTAACAGAGGTGATGGACGCCACCATGCAGCTAACCTGTATGGTCTTCATCATCCTGGTGGGCGCCGCGGCCTTCGGCCTTGTCTTCCGAGGGATGGGGGGCGATGAACTGGTCAGAGGGTTTTTGGGGGGCATCGCCGAAACCCACGGCAAGTGGTTCGTGCTTTTCATCGTGATGGGCATCATTTTTGTCATCGGGTTTTTCCTCGATTTCATCGAAATCACGTTTATCCACGTCCCGGTCCTGGCGCCCATCATGATCGAGTTCGGTTTTGATCCGGCCTGGTTTTGCATCCTGATTGCCGTCAACCTTCAAACGTCGTTCATGACCCCGCCTTTCGGGTTTTCTCTCTTTTACCTGAAAGCGGTGACGCCGCCGGAAATCCGAACCGGTGATATTTACCGGGGGATTATCCCCTTTGTCTTTTTTCAGCTGATCGGGCTTTTGATCGTCGTCCTTTTCCCGTCCCTTGTTACCTGGCTGCCGAAAGTGGTTTTCGGCAATTGATTTGAGCTTGAGCCGCGACCGCCGCCGTCGAGTGGGGCTGTCCGGCAGCAGGGCAGGCTGAACGATGTTCAGCGATCAACGGCGGGTCATTGATTTAATAATGCTTGATTCGATGGGCCAAGATCATTAGGATGCTGTCGTTCACGGTGTCGATGGGTTTTCTGCTGATAACCACCACCTATGAAAGGAGCCCTAAATGAAAAGAAGAGATTTCCTGAAGAAAACGGGTGTGGCTGCCGTGGCGGCGGCAGCGGCATCGACGATGGCGGCTCCGGCGGTCATCGCGCAAAAGAAGTACATGTGGAAAATGGTCACCACCTGGCCGCCCAATCTGCCGGTTCTCCAGACCGGAGCGGAACGGTTTGCCAAGCGAGTAGAGGAAGTCTCCGAAGGGCGGCTTAAGATTCAGGTGTTCGCCGGCGGCGAACTGGTGCCCCCACTGGGGGTGTTCGACGCCGTCTCCGACGGAACGGTGGAATGCGGCAGCGGCGCCTCTTACTACTGGGCCGGCAAAGTGCCCGCGGCTCAGTGGTTTGCAGCGGTCCCCTTCGGCTTCAATCCCCAGGGGATCAATGCGTGGTTTTACAGCGGAGGCGGACTGCAGCTGTGGGAAGAGGTTTACGCGCCATTTAACGTGGTCCCCAGGCCCCAGGGCAACACGGGGGTACAGATGGGCGGCTGGTTTCGAAAGGAGATGAAGTCCATCGACGATTACAAGGGGTTGAAGATGCGCATCCCGGGTCTGGGCGGTAAAGTGATCGCCAAGGCCGGAGGGACGGTGGTCCTGCTTCCCGGCGGGGAAATTTTCACCTCCCTCGAGCGCGGGGTCATCGACGCCACGGAATGGGTCGGGCCGATGCACGATCTGCGCATGGGGTTTTACAAAGCAGCCAACTATTACTATTACCCGGGCTGGCACGAGCCGGGCACCTGCCTGGAGGTTATCTTCAACAAGAAGGCCTATGAATCCCTGCCAAAGGATCTTCAGGCGATTGTGGACGCCGTGGCGGCGGAGACCAACATGTGGAGCCTCTCCGAATTCGAGGCTGGCAACGGTGCCGCCCTTCAGACGCTGATTTCCGAGCACAATGTCAACCTGGTGCGATTTCCGGACCAGCTGCTGGACAGCCTCAGGGACTTGGCCAAAGAAACGATGGAAGAAGAGGCCGACAAAGACGCCATGTCCCGAAAGGTCCATGAGGCGTTCAAGACATTCA
>JASFIA010000421.1:0-3467 GCA_050122915.1 Desulfobacterales bacterium
TCAGGGACATCTTCCAGTTGAAAAAAATGCAGGAGAACGATCCCCGCCTGATGAAAGAGGTCGATTCCATCATTTCGTCCGTGGAGCGTTGCGGCACCATCACCAAGCGCCTGTTGAACTTCGCCCGGCATATGGATGTCCGTATCCAGGATATCGAGCTGAAAGAACTTATAGAGGAAGTGCTGGGGTTTCTCGGCAAGGAGGCGGAGTATCGCTGCATCGACGTGACGGTCCAGATTCCGGAAGACATGCCGACGCTCCGCACGGATCGTGGAAAGCTCCAGCAGATTTTCCTGAATATCATCAACAATGCATTTTCGGCCATGGAAGATGGCGGGCAGTTGACCATCACGGCCGTCCGTGAAGAGTTGGATATCATTTCCGTCGCTATCAAGGACACGGGCTGCGGCATCTCTCAGACGGATTTGAAGCAGATCTACGACCCATTCTTTTCAACCAAAAAGAGCAAGGGCGGCACCGGTCTTGGATTGTCCATTACCTACGGACTTGTTAGAGAGATAGGAGGCCGGATCGACGTTCAAAGCCAGGTCGATGTGGGGACGAGTTTCATCCTCAAGCTCCCATGGCGGCTGAAAGAAAAGGGAGAACCATCCCAATGCGTGTACTACTCGTAGACGACGAAGAGGAGTTTGTGTCGACTTTGGCCGAGCGGCTCAAACTCAGGGAGATCGAAGCCGACTGGACGACATCCGTTGAGGACGGTCTGGACAGGGTCCGTCTGGTTAGCTACGACATCGCAGTTCTGGATGTGAAGATGCCTAAAATCAGTGGCATCGCTTTAAAGGAAAAGATCCAAGCCCTGTCGCCCGCTACCAAATTCATTTTTCTGACCGGCCACGGATCGGAAGCGGATTTCATTGCCGGCAAATCCATTGCAGAGCATTATCTTATTAAGCCGATCCAAATCGATGAATTGGTTGAGGTATTGAAGAAGACCTATAAAGCATAGGAGCGTCCCATGGGAACCACCGATACGGGGGAGAGTACAGGTCTTCAATTTTTTGGTAAAATCGCTGCGGCGGTGACACATGACTTGAAAAACAGCCTGTCCGTCATCAACGAAAGCGCGGGGCTTCTTGAGGATTTCTGCGTCATGGCCCAGCATGGCCAGAGCATCGATATGGGTCGAATCGGCAAGGTTGCCGGTCAGGTGAAAGGGCAAGTGGAAAGGGCCGACCGCATCATCCGCAGTTTCAACCGGTTCGCCCACTGTGTCGATCATCCGGTCGCCCCAACGGATATGGGTGAGACGGTCGCCACCCTGGTTCAACTGGCCCAGCGCCTTCTTGCCGGCGCCGGCCTTTCGGCTGCGGTTCGATTGCCCGAGCCGCCGGTTGTTATCGCCACCCGCCCCTTGTTGGCCCAGGTGATGATATGGTCAGGCATCCAGTGGGCGGCTGGATGTGTGGGAGACAGCAATGAAATGCCTATCGTCGTGGAAGCCTCCGCTGGGGGTGCATCGGTTCGAATCGGACCCTTGGCGGACCTGACCGGGGTGGGCCAGGGGTCGGATCTTCTGGCATCCACGACGGGCGTTCGGGAAGTCCTGAATGCCGAGCTCTCCGTAGAAACGGCGTCCAGGACCCTGGTGATGCAATTTGCCGCTCTGAATGCACCATAGATTCCATGAGGCACCAAGCGCGGCGCAGGCAGGATAACCACGAATACTGGTAATCAATCATTACAAACACAAGAGACCATTGGGAGAAAAGCCATGGACGAAAGAGTACTCCTTGTCGACGATGAAGAAGAGTTTCTTGATACGCTTGCAGACCGTATGCGAAACCGTGGGATGAAAGTGACGACCAGTTCGTCGGCGGCCGATGCTATCGGCAAGACCGATGCCGGGGATTATGACGTCATCGTCCTCGACCTCTTGATGCCAGGAATGGATGGCATCCAAGCCTTAAAAGTGTTGAAGGAGAAAAACCCGGATTTGCACGTGATTCTCCTGACCGGTCATGCGACGGTACAGAAGGGGATCGAGGCGATGAAGCTCGGGGCGATGGATCTGCTCGAAAAACCGGCTGACATCAACGAGTTGAGCGAAAAAATCAAGAAGGCGAAAGCCGAGAAGATGATTCTGGTGGAAAAAGGCACTGAAGAAAAAATTCGGGATATTCTTAAAACCAAAGCCTGGTAGGGCCGGTGAACGTCGACTTCTGCTGCGGGTAACGCCCCCACTGCCGTGCCGCGGGGGCCGTTCGCTCGGTCAGAAGGCAGTTCCAGATCCTGAAAGCAGCCTCAGATCGATCAGCCATGAAAGGCTTCGTCCTGATGGTCGCCGACGGCACCAATGCAGTTGACGCCGGCTTATTGCCGTGGTGATGATTCAGCGCTTATCAGACGGCAATGGTCGTGGGTCCGATCGGATGAGCCGGAGTGAGGCCTCGAGCCCAATCATTTTCCCGGAGTTTGGCCAGCTGGATTCGCCGCGGGTGATTCAACCACTGGATGGGCACGACTCTCCGGGGCTGACACCCACAACGAAAGCCCTGGATTTGGACAAACCGGCAGTGAGCCACCTCCCGACAGAGGGCCCCTTTATACGGTGAAGTCCATGGGGGGAAACCATGAGTGTCATAAGGAGTATTGGGCATCGCCGCAATTCGTTCATTTGACGATGAGAATCGCCGGGCGTTAGGGATGCGATGAATCTCGAATTGTTGACAACAACGGCTGAAGAATACGATCGTCTCAATGCCCGACGCAGGTATTCAATCGGGTTTAAGGCGCTGCTCTACCTGTCCGGTATTATTTTCGGTCAGGTGATCTGTTCCATGCCGCATGCAGCGCTCGGGCAAGCCGAAAAACCATTCGCCACTTACTTCGAACACGCCGCTTATTCGAGCCGGTCTGGCGTTTGTGTATACAGGCCGAACGGTTCCCATCAAAACCCTCCCGCCTCTTCAGCGATGATCATCGACAGATTGTTTCTTTCGATGGCCGTTGAAAGCGAAATACCGGATATCGGGCATCTGACGGCAACGATTGAAAAGGTGCCCATTCCCATCCTTTCCCATTTTGCCGGGATGTTTCATTCTTTGAATGCCATCATGAAAATGGCCATCCCCTTGTATATCATCTACGAATCGCTTTTGTGTTGATTCTTCTGTATCCCGCCACACAGCGGTCACGCTGCTTTTTAACTCTTTAACTTCGAATTCTGCCGGCAACCCCTTCAGACCCTGCGTCACCGTTGGGTCGGTGCTGTCCCAGCAAATGTTGAATGCCGGTAAACCCCATTACACCCAAAGGAGACCCTTCATGCACCGGAAATTAATGACCCTGAACGGCACGATGTTAACTTTTTCTCTTCTTTTCTTTTTGATGATACTCATCGGGTGCGGAAACGGCGAAGATCTGGCGGCGCAAATCAGTGGCAAATGGCAGCTCGAGAAGGATGCCCGCACCATTGAAATCAACCTGAATGGCGAACCCAAATC
>JASFIA010000422.1:0-3462 GCA_050122915.1 Desulfobacterales bacterium
CCAGTGGAAATCGATAGAGAGGAACGGTTTCCCGCGCCCCTCTGAGGTGTTGGCACGAATCGTGTTATCTCTTCAGTGCAGAGGACAGCGACCACTGCCATCGATCGTTCTTCAGTGCTTGACCCGACTTTCCTTCTAACCTCCTTTTCTGATCCCTTCTCTTGCTTAGAACCGTCTTTTCCAATCGCCCTTTATTGCAGCCAGCCACAAGGGCATCCGTACGGAACACGAAATCCGATTTCGAGGAGGTCACCATGGAGTATTCGCCGAAAATATTCGAAATCGTGATGCTGCTTTGTTTCGGAAGCAGTTGGCCGTTCGCCGTGGTCAAAACCGTAAAAACGAAAGTGGTCGAGGGAAAGAGCCCCGTATTCCTGGTCCTCATCTTCGTCGGCTATCTGTCCGGGATTTCCTTCAAGCTGACCTTTCATTTCGACCTGATTGTTTGGCTCTATGTCTTGAACGGATCGCTAGTGTTCACCGAGATCCTTCTCTATTTGAAATATTCGAGCCGTCCTTCCTTAAGGAAGACACAGGAGTGGAGATTGGAAAGGAGGAAAAGCAAATGACGATCCTCACCGCCGTTGGTTCATTGATGGTCGTGCTCTTTCTTCTTTGGCTTTTCCACCGCCGTGCGGTGCGAAGCGGTCAAAAACGCGTCCAAGAGATGCGGGAATGCCTTTGGTCCCTTGCATCCCAGGGCGAACTAGAAGACCCTTCGACCGGCAGATCCGGGCATGTCGAGTACCGTGCCTCTCTCTTCGGGGGTGGAAGCGCAGGGATGAAACCCAGGACGGGCTCCTTGTGTGACGCGATGGCCGGGGGCGAAAACCTGTCGCCCCGGGTGGGAGATATCGGTCAACCGCTGCCAACGGAACAAACGAGAAAGAAGGCAGCTAGTCGATTCTGAAAAAGTCGTTTTAGTCAGAGATAGCGAAAACGAATGATCTTTGACGGCCAGTCAGCCTCCTTCGGCAAATAAGGCATCTTGGACCTAAACGTTATCGGGTGTCATGTCAATTCGCCTCTAATGAAGCCAACAGCATCGAAGGATGCAAGACCAGCCCTCAAGGCCTTTGGGCAATACGCTTCGTAAGAAAAGGGTCTCAACGTCAGGTAATGGCATCAGTGCGCCCACCAAAATCGTTCATTTAAGATATTGTTTGGGACATGGCCAAGGCCGTTCATGCTGATTGGGTCTGTCTTTCAATGATCTTATGGAATGATAAGTGATAAACTGGTCTCCATTGGGTCCCCATAAGGGGGCCGAGTCCAAAGCCGATTTCAGAGACCGTTCTTCGGAGGCGGAACGACCTTAATGATGATGAGGGTCTTGTCGTCCGCGGGAGGGGATCCTCCGGTGTGGGCATCGACCGCATCAAAAATCGCGGTTAGCAGGGTATCGGCGTCGTCTCGACGACGCTGCTGAACCAGCCTCTTCAACCGCTCTCTTCCGAACATTCGGCCTGCGGCATCCCTTGCCTCCCAGAGACCGTCGGTTGACAAGATGATCATATCCCCCGTCGACAAACCGTCCACCGAATACCCCTTGAAAGGGTACTGTTGGACCGCCCCCAGGGAAACCCCCTCGCCGGTGAGCGTCTCGAACCGTTGGACCTCGGCCCGGAATAGCAACCCGGGCTCGTGACCTGCCCGAACCCATCTGGCACGTCGGTTGACCGCATCGATCTCCAGACCGAACAGGGTCACAAACCGGCCGCTGTCACCCACATCCAATGCCACCTGGCGGTTGACGTCGGTGATGACGTCTTCGAGACTCCCCCCCATCCCATGACGCTGCCTGAAACTGGCCCGGACACCGCTCATGAGCAACGCCGACGCGATGCCGTGTCCCGCCACGTCTCCGACAATAATTCGAAGGCGGCACCCACTGGTGCCGCAATCTTTCAGATAATCGAAATAGTCGCCGCCGGTTTCGTCGCAGTAGCGGCTGGCGCCGGCAATATCCAGGCCGTCGATCCTCGGATCCGCGGCCGGGATGAGATTTTGCTGGACCTCCTTGGCAAGATCCAGGGAACGCTTGAGTTGCATACGCTCCTTGAGCTGTCGGGACATGGTGTTGAAGCTTTGGACGAGTTCCCCGACGTCGTCCCGAGACTCCACCGGCAGCGGTTCATCGAAATGCCCTCTGGAGATCTGGTCGGCCGAGGCGGACAGCTGCCGGACCGCCCGTGTCACTCTTCTGACGTTTTTCCGAATCAGAAAGAGAATCACCAGCATGAAACCTGCCAGTGTGGCGGCATAGGCATTGCGGAAACCGATGATCGGTTCGAGGATTTCATCACCGGGAGCGAATACCACGATGGTCCAGGGAGCCTCCATCAGACGATAGAAGCCGCCGATGCGATCCGGGGGGTGTCCCCTCCCCCGTCGGGTGCCCGACAGGTCCGAACCGAGGGCTGTCAGCACCTCGGCTTCCAATGGATCCCCGGAATCCCCAAGCTGGCGCCGCGTCGAGCCTTCACTTCGGCCTGCCAGCACACTGCCGAATTCATCCACAAGATAATATTGCCGTGTCTGCCACCATCCGGTGCGCGGAAGGTCCTCAATTAGGAAATCGAAGCGCATCACCACCTCGAGTTCTTCCACTACGCTCCCCTCCGGGCTGCTCAACTCGGCGATGAGGGAAACGGATTCCCCGCTCCCGTCGGGATCCAGACGGGGCGCCGTGATCGTCAATTCCCGTCTGCCCATGTGGGCCTGCATGCCGTGGTCTCCGGGGTGCGGGGACACTATGACCGGGGTGTTCCCTTTGCCCGCTCTGTCGGCGGGACCGGCTTCCTTCCCGCTCACACGCCTGAGGTCGCCTCGGTGATGAATCCGGATCACTCCCGGCGTCGTCTCGAGCTGGTCCAGTATAGCCCTCCGGACCAGCGTATCTCCGGGTCCCGGCCGGCTTCCCAGATAAAGCCCGATCAACTCCCTGGGCCGGGCCAATCGCATGTCCACCACGTGGGCGGCACGCTGCAACCTCAGGAGCGCCGCTTCTTCCCACTGCTTCAGCATCGTGCTGCGAGCGTAGACGAATCCCGCAAACCCCATTGCCAGCAGCAGCAGGGTTACCGGCAGAAAAAGAAAGAGAAGAAATCGTTTCTCAAGGGATCGAATCATGGGTTCCATGACCCGGCGGAAGCGGCCGCCCGGCTCTGTTCATTCCGACCGGGCGGCCGCCGTCGCCCATCAATTGGCACAATGAGGGAGGGCTATTGCATGTGGGGATACCAGAATTTGTACAATGGTTTCTTGTCTGCCACCTTTAGGAGACAGATGACCCCGTATTCCCCCGATTCGTCGGCTGTGAAATTGGCGGCGAAAACGCCGCTGTAGTCCTTCAGGGTGGCTGTGGTTTCCTTCTTGGAAGGACTGATGATCTTCACCTTTCCCACCGCCTCTTCCATGGGCTCATCCGAGCCCTCCGGGAAGAGTTTGACCATGATGTGA
>JASFIA010000423.1:0-3457 GCA_050122915.1 Desulfobacterales bacterium
GCTGCGGCCCAGGTTCTTGGCGATGACGCCCAACCCTTTGTCGACAAAGGCGGGCTCGATGTCGTGCATGATGACGTTCAGTCCGCTGGCGGCCGCTACCTGGGCGATGCCGCTCCCCATCTGGCCGGCGCCGATAACGCCGAAGGTGTTTACTGCCTTCATGGTGGCTCCTCTTTTTGATTTTCTTCTAGGGGCGTCATCAGTCCGCCCGTATTAGCCTGGAAAGACCGTCGGTCACCGGGTGACCGTCAGGGCCACGGCCTCTCCGCCTCCAAGGCAAAGGGAGGCGAGGCCGGTTGCCAGATTCCGGCGAATCATCTCGTGAACCAGGGTGACGAGCACACGGCAGCCGCTGGCCCCGATGGGGTGGCCGAGGGCCACGGCGCCGCCGTTCACGTTCACCTGCGATGAATCGAGGCCGAGTTCCCTGAGAACGGCCACGGTCGACCCGCTGAAGGCCTCGTTGATCTCAAGCAAGTCCACGTTCCCCAGGTCGATGCCCTGCTTGCTTAGGCATTTGGGGATGGCCAGGATCGGGGCCACCAGGACATATTTCATGTCGATGCCCGCGGCTGCCTGGGCGCCGATGGCGACCATGATCGGCAGCCCCTCCGCCTCGGCCATCTCCCTGGACATGACCACCACCGCGGCGGCACCGTCGCTGATGACGGAGGCGTTGCCGGCCGTCGCCGTTCCTTCGGCTTGAAAAGCTGGCTTCATTCGTGAGAGAACCTCGTAGGGTGTTTCCCGCGGGCATTCATCGGTATCGAAAAGAACCGGATCTCCTTTCCGCATCGGCACCGGCACCGGGACGATTTCCTCCCTGAAGCGCCCCTGGGCAATGGCTGCCAGGGTCCGCCGGTAGGACTCGGCGGCGTAGCGGTCCTGGTCCTCCCGGCTGACCCCGTATTTTTCGGCGCACAGGTCGTTGGAGATGCCCATGTGGAAATCGTTGACGATGTCCCACAGGCCGTCGTTGATCATGTGATCCTTCAACACCCCGTGGCCCATCCGGTACCCGGTCCGTGACTTTTCGAGGTAGTGGGGGGCCATGCTCATGTTCTCCATGCCGCCGGCGACCACCACGTCGGCATCTCCCGTCTGGATGGCCTGGGCCGCCAGCATCACGGACTTCAGGGCCGACCCGCAGACCTTGTTGACGGTGATGCACCCCACCTCCCATGGCAAACCGGCCTTTACGGCCGCCTGCCGGGCTGGATTCTGCCCGTACCCCAGGGGCAGCACCTGCCCCATGATCACCTCATCGACCTGTTCCTTATCAATACCGGCCCGGCGGACGGCTTCTTCGATCACCACCGCCCCTAGCCGGGTGGCCCCGACCGTTGCCAACGAGCCCTGGAAACTGCCCAGGGGGGTTCGGACGGCGCTTACGATGACGGCTTCTCGCATAAAGGGAGTCTCCTTCCTTGACCCGCCGCTACATGTTGCGGCGGTATTTCCCGCCCACATCGTAGAGGGCTTGTGTAATCTGGCCGAGAGAGCATGTTTTGACCGTTTCCATCAACTCGGCAAAGATGTTTCCTTCGGTTAAAGCCACCTGCTGGAGGCGTTCAAGGGCCGCCGGCGAGGCATCGGCGTGACGGGTCTTGAACGCTTCCAGCCGCCGAAGCTGGGATTCCTTCTCGGCTTCGGTGGCCCGGGCCAATTCAACCACTTCGGACAGCTCCTCCTCCCCGGCGTCCGGGTCTCTGAAGGTGTTGACGCCGATGATGGGCATATCCCCCGTGTGCTTGAGGGTTTCGTAGTAGATGGATTCCTCCTGGATTTTTCCCCGCTGATAACCGGTTTCCATGGCGCCGAGCACGCCTCCCCGCTCGGTGATCTTGTCGAATTCGGAGAGAACCGCCTCTTCGACCAGATCGGTGAGTTCCTCCACGATGAAGCTGCCTTGGAGGGGATTCTCGCTGCGAGCCAGCCCCCATTCCCGATTGATGATCATCTGGATGGCCAGGGCCCGCCGCACCGATTCCCTGGAGGGGGTCGTGATGGCCTCATCGAAGGCGTTGGTGTGGAGGCTGTTGCAATTGTCGTAGACGGCGCACAGGGCCTGAAGGCTGGTGCGGATATCGTTGAACTGGATGTCCTGGCTGTGAAGGGAGCGGCCGCTGGTCTGAATGTGGTACTTCAGCATCTGGGAGCGGGCCGAAGCGCCATACTTGTTTCTGAGGGCGATGGCCCATATTCGTCGGGCGACACGGCCGATCACCGTGTACTCTGGGTCCATGCCGTTTGAAAAGAAGAAAGAGAGGTTGGGGCCGAAGCTGTCCAGGGGCATGCCCCGGGACAGGTAGTACTCCAGATAGGTGAACCCGTTGGCGAGGGTAAACGCCAGCTGGGAGATGGGGTTGGCCCCGGCTTCGGCGATGTGGTAGCCCGAAATGGACACGGAGTAGAAGTTGCGGACGTTGTTGTCGATAAAGTAGGCCTGGATGTCTCCCATCATCTTGAGTGCGAAATCGATGGAGAAAATACAGGTGTTCTGCCCCTGGTCCTCTTTCAGGATATCCGCTTGAACCGTGCCGCGAACGGCGGTCAGCACTTCGCCGCGGATTGTTTCATAGGTCTCCCGGGACGGTTCCCCGCCGGTTTCCAGCCGGCAGCGGGCCACCTGCTGGTCGATGGCGGTGTTCAGGAACATCGCCAATATGATGGGAGCCGGTCCGTTGATGGTCATGGAAACGGACGTACCGGGATCGCACAGGTCGAATCCGTCGTAGAGCACCTTGACGTCGTCAAGGGTGCACACGCTCACCCCGGAGGTGCCCACCTTGCCATAGATGTCCGGGCGGCGGTCCGGATCGTAGCCGTATAGGGTGACAGAGTCGAATGCGGTGGACAGCCGTTTGGCTTGGCTGTCCGCGGACAGGAGCTTGAAGCGCCTGTTGGTGCGAGCCGGGTCCCCCTCCCCGGCAAACATCCGCGTCGGATCCTCACCGACCCGCTTCAGGGGAAAGACCCCGGCCGTAAAGGGGAAATACCCGGGAAGGTTTTCGCGCCGGAGCCAGCGGTAGAGCTCCCCCGGGTCGGTGAAGTCGGGAAGGGAGATTTTGGGTATCCTTCTCCGGGAAAGAGACTCGGTGTAGAGGGGCACCCGAATCTCTTTCCCTCGGACTTGGTAGACGAGTTCGTCTTCTCGGTAGGTGCTGCGAACGGCGGGCCATCCCTCGACCAGAGCGGTCGTTTCCGGGCCGATCGCCTTCCGGGCGGCGCGGACCTCTTCCTCGAATCGCCGGGCGAGAGCGTCCCGGTCCCCTTCGAAGGTACTGGCGGACAGCGCTTTCGCGCTTTCCTCCAGGTGCCAGACCCGCCTGACGGCCTCTGCCTGATCATCGGTCTTCCGGTGGTAGGTGCGGACGGTGTCGGCGATCTCGGCCAGATACCGGGTTCGCTCCGGGGGGATGATAATGGTTTTGGAGGAGGACATTTTGGCGGCCGG
>JASFIA010000424.1:0-3451 GCA_050122915.1 Desulfobacterales bacterium
GTCGATGCGAAATAGAACCTCGCCGGCTGAAATCGTCTCACCCTTTTCAAGACGGGGATGGACCTCGACGACCCGTCCGGACACCTCGGGGGAAATGTCCACCACGTCAAGGGCGATGACATTGCCGTAACCGGTAATGTCCACGCGGGCATTCTCGGCCGCCACCGAAATCACGTCGACGCGAATGGCCCGCTCGGACTCTTCAGCCTCTACCGGTGACTTTTTCATGGATGCCAAGGCCAACATGCCTGCAAAGCCTGCCGCCAGAACCAGGGTGCATATTAGCAGCCGTTGTCGGATCCGCTTGGCGGGCAGTTTCAGTCTGATCTCTTCCATCGAATCACTCCTCGTGCGGGCCGGAGAGGAGAATGGACAGATCCTCCTCCAAGGCCGACTTGACCACAGAGAGCACCTCGCACCACTTTCCGGCGGTTGCCGGCCCGATTCGCTTGACCAGATGGACAAAGGTATTCAGCAGCACCTCTTCCATAGCGTTTATTTCTTCCCTGGCCGAGGGCGATACGCGGATAACTACGCGGCGTCGATCCTCGGGGCTGGTCTCCCGAAGCAGTATTCCCCGTTCCACCAGCCGGTCCACCATGGCCGAAGCCGACGGCGGGGACACGGACAGCATGGCGGACAGCTCCTTGATGGAAACCGACTGGTGTTTGCCGACCAGAAGGACGACCTGAATCTGCTTCAAGGAAAGGTCACCGAAACTGCATTCATCACCTCTTGCCGCTAGGTGAGCGCTTTGGATCTGTAAGACCCGGTCGCGGATCATCTTGCCCGTGGTGGAGATATATCGAGCCTGGTCGATCACGGTGGAAAAGTCCATTGATTAGCCCCTCTAACTCTATGTATAGATAATTATTTGATTGACTAATAGTTAGGGTCATCTATTAACGCTGTCTTCTTTCATTGTCAAGATTATTGAGATCCGGTCGAAAAACAGGTAAGTCGATGGAAAAGGCTCATCGACGTGACATTCTGCGGATGACTACCGTAAGGCATTCGGCGAACCATAAGAAACGGTTGAGAAGAGATCCCGCGGTTCCGGCAGAAGGATCGGGATCGATGCCGCCGCGGTCATGGCGCACGCCGGCAATGGAAGGGAGGCAAAGGGCAGGTGCGAGCCGGGGTGGAGGCAAGGCGGCCGTTTGGCCCGGCGCCGGGAAGCACGCCGCCCTGTTGGAGCCGTTTAGGGTGATCCGACGTTAATGACTTTTCCCATCAATGGAGACATTCATCAATGGACGTTGCATACATCAACCCGTTTTTGACGGCTGCCGCCAACGTGCTTGAAACCATGATCGACATGCCGATCAGTCTGGGTCAGCCCGCGCTGAAGAGCAAGCCGGAACCCTCGTTCGAGGTGAGCAGCATCATCGGCCTCTCCGGCGGAGTCACCGGCTGCGTGGTCATCAATCTTTCAGAAGCGCTCGCGCTTCGGATGGCTTCCGGTTTGATCGGCGAGGACATGTCGGAGCTTGACGAGGACTGCACCGATGCCGTCGGCGAAATTGCCAACATGATCGCCGGCAATGCCAAGACCGAATTCCCCATTGAAAACTGCTCGATATCGGTCCCCAGTGTGGTGATCGGAAAGCATCGGGTGGCCTATTCCAAAGGGGTTCCCATCATCTCCGTTCCCTGCAAAACCGACAACGGGGAATTGGTCATCGATATCGCTATTCAAGTGGCGTCTTGAAAGATCCCCGCTCAGTCAACCTCGGCAGGCATCGGCTTTGATGAAAGCGGTGACCGTCTCCACTGGCAGCGGATGCACCACGGCGCTGCCGATTCCATCGAGGAGCACGAACTGGATATCGTCCTGCTCCCGCTTCTTGTCCCGCAGAATCCCATCGATCACCACGTCAGGGTCCAAATCCACCCGCGTGGGCAGTCCCATGTCGGCAAGGAGTTCCTCGAGGCGTCTGGCCGCCGCCGGATCGAGGAGACCTCTCGACACCGACAGATCCGCGGCCGCTCTCATGCCGACGCTTACCGCCTCTCCGTGGGCAAGGCCGGTGGCCCTCTCCACGGCATGCCCGATGGTGTGCCCGAAGTTGAGCTTTCGCCGCTCACCCCGCTCTGTTTCGTCCCGATTAACGACACCGGCCTTGATACGAACCGACTCGCCCACCAGGGTGTTGATCACGTCGATGTCCCTGGCAAGGGCCTGTTTCCGGTGCGCCACCAGAAAGTCGAACTTTTCCTTGCTGGCAATGGCGGCATGTTTGATGATCTCCCCGAAGCCGCTTCGAATTTCGACATCCGGCAGCGTCCGAAGCAGAGCCGTGTCACAGATAACGAATTCAGGCTGACGGAAAACCCCCACCATATTTTTGAACCCGTCCAGGTTGACGCCGTTTTTACCCCCGACGCTCGCATCCACCTGGGCCAGGAGGGTGGTGGCCACGAAACCGAAACGCAGTCCTCGCATGAAGGTGGATGCGGCGAAGCCTGCGACGTCGCAGACCACGCCACCCCCGATGCCCGCGACGACGGTTCCCCTGTCCGCACCCAGGTCCATCAGTTGACGGTAGATGTCCGTCACGGTGTCGAGGGTTTTGCTGCCCTCCCCCTGCCCGATGAGGATCACATCGGCGGATGGGAAGCCATCTCCGTAGAGGTCGTAAACGGTTTGATCCGAAATGCACACCACCGGACTCCCTGGGGGCAGGTATTCCCCCAACCGGTTCAGTCGCTCGCCGATCAGTATCCTCGAGGGTCCGTCGTGGCCCTGGATGGTGACGGGGTCGATCATGTGTCCTCCAATGGAACCGGGGCGCGCTCCGCCGAGGGGGCCGACGACCGGTTTACCGAACGTCAGAATCGAACGCAATGTCTCCGCCGCTAGACGGTATCGTCTTTCAGCAGGTCGAAGATGGCCCTGACCTGTCGGCTGAGACCGACGAATTGCTCCGGATAGAGAGATTGAGCGCCGTCGCTCAGGGCATGGTCAGGATCGTGATGAACTTCCACCATGAGGCCATGGGCCCCGACCGCGATCGAGGACCGGCTGAGGGGAATGACCTGTTCCCGCCGACCCGCCGCATGGCTGGGGTCCACGATGATGGGCAGATGGCTCTCCCGCTGGATGTAAGGTACCGCCGACAAATCGAGGGTGTTTCGGGAATGGTGAACGAAGGTTCGGACGCCGCGCTCACAGAGAATGAGCTGGGAGTTTCCGCCTTCCATGATGTACTCGGCGGCCATGAGCCACTCGTCGATGGTGGCTGCCATCCCTCGCTTCAGCAGGATGGGACGCCGTGAACGCCCAGCCCGTTTCAGCAAACTGAAATTTTGCATGTTCCGGGTTCCAATCTGCACCATGTCGGCCAGTTCTTCGACCCGGTTGAAGCTTTCTTCGTCCATGACCTCGGTGACGACGGGCATGCCGGTCTCCTCCCGGACGGCTTTGAGAATCTGAAGCCCCTCCTCCCCC
>JASFIA010000425.1:0-3446 GCA_050122915.1 Desulfobacterales bacterium
AAAGAGCGCCATTGATGCGTTTCTGGCCGTATTGGCCGACAATCCGGTGGCATCGAATTCACTACTCTACTTGGGAATCGCCTATGTAAAGGACGATCAGCTCCGCAACGGCATTGCCGCCTGGAATCGGTTCCTCGATGTCGGTGCGACGCGCCAGGTTCGCGAGGTCCGCCGCCTCCTCACCCTCCTCTCCATCGCTGAAAGCCATCTATTCGCCCATGAGTCCCTGTCGCCCAACGGAGCCAGCGGCAGCGATTCCGCTTCTCGCCGGCAGTTGGCGGCTCTGTACTACAACGATCTCAGCGCCGAGAAAGGGCTGCGTTCGGTTCAAAAGAGTCTGGCCGCCATGATGTTGTCCGACTTTGCCCAGGTGGATGGCTTGACGGTGGTTACCCGCCTTCAGATGGAGGCATTCCTTTCGGAAATGGGGTTTCCCAGAACCGGTCTCGTGGAAACGGCTCGGGTGGCGGCTATAGGTCCTCATCTTGGTGCCGAATTTCTCCTTTACGGGACGCTCAGCACCCTGCTTAAAGATCTCCGGGTCAACACCACAATCGCTCTGGCCTCAACGGGCGCCGTGAAAGGGACGTTTTTGTCCGCCGAGTCTCTGGACCGGTTTTACGTGCTTCAGAAAAAGGTGGTCTTCTCTGTCATTGAACGTCTTGGATATCGGTTACCCGACCGGACTCAAGGCCACCTGGACCCCCCCCACACCACCAACTTCAATGCATTTCTTCATTTCGGCAGGGGATTGGATGCGCTTGATGAGGGGGAGTGGGAGGTCGCCAAGGTGTTTTTCGAAAAGGCCGTGGACGAGGATTCCGGATTTGACCTTGCCAGAGAAGCCTTGGACACTTGTCCTACCGGGATTGGGATTGCCTATGAGCCGATCGTTCGGATGGGGATGGACCCCCGGTCCCGCAAGCTGGTAGCCGACCGGATGGAGGAAATCGTCGACGGTCTGACCGCCTTTCCCCGGTGATCCCTTCTCTTCGGACCGGCACCGCTTATCTGGCTATACTCCGATCGAACAAAGCCTTTACAGCTTGGCGGCCGTCTTCCGTAATCGCCCGGGTACCGGTACCGGCAAAGGTTTCGAAGCGAATGGCGGGCTCGTCGGATTTCCATGTGTTGTCCGTCCAGGTGAACCAAGCGCATCGCTCTTGATCGTAGACGCTAAGCGGCCGATTGAACCATTTCGCCAGCTCGACACCCCATCCTGTGCCGCCCTTGACGGTGAGGTCAGGGCGGATCCAACCCACCGAGAACACTTGGTAGCCCATGTTGACGATGTGAAACAGGGTCTGAAGGATGGGCAAGATTTCCTTTTCACGGGTGTAGGAGCGCCCCATCCGCATGGAGACGATTTCCATGCTGATGGCGCCTTTTTTCAATGCATCCGGGCTGAGGATGGTGACACCCCGCTGACGAGCCACCCGGTTGCCCTCGAAGGAAAAGGTGATTTCGCGTATGCCATGGCGCTCGGCGTTTTTACCGAACTCTTCTTCTGCTCCTTCGTGACCGCCGCTATAAAGGCGCATTCTGTTGGGTTTGAGCATGGATTCGTCCTTGTCGCTGCTGGCGGTGATGGGGATCGGTTTTCGGTCGAATCGCCGGGGGCCGGAGGCGGTCGGCATCGGGCGGCGAAAGCGATTCCTGACGGAATCAGCAGTGTCATAGCCGTCCTCGCGTGAGGCGTCAATATGATAGCAGGCGACGACGCCCGCCAACCGACGGGGAATCCAGAAAGGATACCAACCGCGCCTCGTGCCAGAAGCGGTTGGGAAACGGCAGGGTCACAAAACCGACATGGCCCCCGGATCGAGGGGTTTCCAGATAGAGATAGGGGTGCCTGGAAGCCTCTCGGTAGGGGAAGGACGCCGGTGCCAGAAAGGGGTCGTCGCGGGCGTTGATCAGCAGGGTCGGTATGCGGATGCGGTGAAGTACGCTAAGGGAGCGGCATCGCCGCCAATAGTCCTCGGCATCCCGAAATCCGTGTGCGGGAGCCGTGTAAATATCATCGAATTCACGAAAAGTCCGTATGCCCCTCAATCGCCTCGGGGAGAGCTTGCCGGGCTTTCGTAGGGCTTTTTCGACAACCTTCTTCCGAAGGCTTCTTAAAAAGTGGATCAGGTAAATGCGGTTGTCGCCGTTCTCCATCCGCCGGGCGCTGGAGGCAAGATCACACGGGACGGAAACGGCACCGGCCCCACAGACGGGGCGTGGGAGGCGGTTTCCCTGCTCCCCCAAATACCGTAGCACCACATTGCCGCCGAGACTGAATCCGATCAGCGCAATCTGCTTGATGCCCCGGTTTACCAGATCGGACACAACATGGTGGAGATCATCGGTGGCACCGCTGTGGTAAGATCGGTAGCGGCGGTTGGGTTGCCCGCTGCATCCCCTGAAGTTAAGGGCGGCGGCATCCCATCCGTCGCGGTTCAGGGCCCGGACGGCTCCTAAAACGTATACGGATCTCGAACTTCCCTCCAAGCCGTGGCAGATCAGAGCCAGGCGAGAGGCTCCTGCCCGCGACAGGTCTAGATCCAGGAAATCCCCGTCAGGCGTATTCACCCGCCATCGATGGTATCGCACACCCTTCACCCTCCGGAACAGGGAGGGTATGAGGGTTTGAAGGTGACCGTTGGAAAGGGCCGGGGCGGCGTGATAGCCGGAGCGATGAATGATCGGCATGAAAATACTCTTCTCGAAGATGCTCGGGCGACTATGGGTCGCCGGGGAGGATGCGGTTTATCGATGGTCCGTCGGCGAAACGACTCGTTGAAGGCGCTCCCGGTTTCGGCCGGCCTCCATGTGGTGGGGGCAGGAAGCGGGTGGATAGCGGTGGAGAAGCCGCCGGGCATCAGCGTCCACAACGATCCTGGTATGGATGCCTGTGCCATGGCGGCCCGCCTCGTGGCCCGCTCCCCCGGCCTTGCGCAGAGAATCGGTTGTTTGACCCCGGTGCGCTTTTTCCCTGTTCATCGCCTCGATCAAGCCACCAGCGGCTTGCTCCTGCTGGCCTGCCGCCGGGCTGCGGCTCAACAGCTGTCCGACTGCTTCCGCAATCATCAGGTGCGAAAGTCCTACGTAGCCCTGGTGGTCGGCCGTTTCGACCCTCGATGCGGTCGGAGATGGGGGGTGTGGGATGCACCGCTGTCAAACCGGTCCTCCGGTCGGCGTCGACCTTCCGGTTCCCCGCCGCGCAGGGCCGCTGTCACCCGCTATCGGGTATGGGGCCACGCCGGGGGCTGCACGCTCATCGAATGCCGTCCGGAGACGGGGCGGATTCATCAGATCCGGCGCCATGCCTGTATGGCAGGGCATCCGGTGGTAGGCGACCGTCGATACGGCTCTGTCATCCTGGCCGACCGTCTCGCCGAGGCGATCGGCTGCCATTATCACGCCCTCCATTGCCGGTCATTGGTAATCCCCCTGCCCGGAGG
>JASFIA010000426.1:0-3437 GCA_050122915.1 Desulfobacterales bacterium
GAAGTGCCGGAGACGATGCTTAACCGCTGAGAGGGGCAAACGGTTCTCCCCTCTTCGCTTCCCGGACGAAACCCTATAGATCCTCGTCGCCGACATCCGGAGCCGACCGTGGCTCCAGAGATCGGACATCAGGGCGGTCGACCATGAATCACTATCACCTGCTCGCAAGACCTCTCGAAGAAATGGGGCGCTCGGCGATACGGCGTGTCCAGTTTTTGGGCCAGATGGCGGTGTTTTTCATCGAGGCTTTCCTCCTCCTTTTTTCATTGCCGATCCAGTACACGAAAATCCTTTACCAAACCTATTTCATCGGGATGAAATCGATTTCGGTTATTTGCCTCACGGCCGCCTTTACCGGAATGGTGCTTGGCCTGCAGGGCTATTACACTCTTGTGAAATTCGGCTCCGAAGGGATTCTTGGTGCGGCGGTCGCCCTCACCCTTATCCGTGAAATGGGCCCTGTGCTGACGGCAATCATGGTGATTGGACGAGCGGGTTCTTCCATGGCTGCAGAAATCGGCATTATGAGGATTTCCGAGCAGATCGATGCCCTGAACACGATGGATATCAATCCAATTCGGTTTCTGGTCAGCCCGAGGCTCGGGGCCTCCCTGATCAGCTTTCCCCTGCTGACGGCCATTTTCGATGTGGTCGGTATTTTCGGCGGCTATGTGACGGGGTGTCTGCTTCTTGGCATCAATTCCGGCATCTACTTCAATCGGGTCGAATCCAGCGTCAGCATGGACGATATCATTGGTGGTTTCCTCAAATCCATCGTGTTTGCGGTGGTGGTTACCGGTATCTGCTGCTATCAGGGGTATTTCACCCACCAGCGGAGTGAGTTCGGCGCCAAGGGCGTGAGCCTTTCAACCACCTCAGCGGTTGTGATCTCAAGTGTTCTCGTGTTGATTACCGATTACATCCTGACCTCTTTCCTGCTCTGATGAACAACGGATGGCCATGACCCAGGCAATGATCCAATTTGAAGACGTCCACAAGGCCTTTGGGGACCACAAGGTGCTCCAGGGCGTGGATCTTGATATCTACAAAGGGGAGATTACCACGATCATCGGGAAGAGCGGCGGGGGCAAAAGCGTCCTCCTTAAGCACGTGATCGGCCTGATGTCGCCGGATTCGGGAAGCATCCGAGTCGACGGCATCGATCTTAGGCTGTTGCCCCGAAAGAAGCGCCGACAATTAAAGCGAAAATTCAGCTATATGTTCCAGGGCAACGCCCTCTTCGATTTTATGTCGGTCTACGAGAACATCGGACTGCCACTCAAGGAGTGGGGGGGGCTGAGCCAAGACACCATTCGCGGGAAAGTCACCGAGAAGCTTGAGCAGTTGGATCTCGATCAGGGCATCCTCGACGAGTATCCCTCCCATCTGTCAGGCGGAATGAGAAAACGGGTGGCCCTTGCTCGAGCGTTGATCACCGAGCCCGAAATCGTTTTGTTTGACGAGCCCACCACAGGTCTCGATCCCATTCGAAAAAATGCGGTCCACAACATGATAGCGGACTACCAGAAGCGATTTGGATTCACCGGCGTCATCATCAGCCACGAGATTCCCGATGTATTCTATTTTTCTCAGCGAATCGCCATGCTCCACGAGGGGCGGATCATCTTTTCCGGGGTGCCTGAGGAGCTAACAAAGATTTCCGATCCGATCATCCACCAGTTTATCAGAGGATTCGAGTCCGAGATCTCCATCGAAACGGAAGCGACCCCGAGCACCTTCTGGGAGCAAAAATTCAGAGAGGAAATGGCGCGACTGCAGCGGCATCGGGTCCCTTTTTGTCTGCTGGTGCTTACGGTTGACAACTTCGATGAGATCACCGCCAAAGGAGGATCGATGGCCGGACAGGAAGTCTTGATGAACCTTGCCGGTCAGATTCAGCGCCGGCTTCGTCTCACGGACACCTGCGCCAGAAACGGTCTCAATTCGCTGCTGCTGATCTTGCCCTATACACGGCTTGAGCAGGCCAAAAGCGTGTGCGGGAAATTATCCAGAGAACTTAAGGGAAACGACATTGTCCCGTTTAAACCCTACCCGGGGTTTTGTATATCGGTCAGCGTCGGGTATGCAGAGGCAAAAACCAATGAATCTCCCGAGGCGGTTCTGACCGATGCGCTGGCATCCCAGCAGAAATTTTTCGAGTTCAGTGTTTGCTGATCTTTTGGAGGCCACATGAAGAGAGGGACCGTAGAAGTTGCTGTCGGCATTTTTGTCCTGATCGGCATCGTTTGCATCGCCTATTTGACGATTCGGCTGGGTCGGATGGAGTTTTTCGCCGACAGTCATTATGTTATAGAGGCTAAATTTCAGTCCGTCGGCGGCCTGAAGTCGGGCTCAAGCGTCGAGATGGCGGGTGTGCCCGTCGGAAAAGTCGAGCGGATCTATCTCGACAAGGACCTCATGGTGGCTGTGGTAAAGATGAAGATTCAAAACGAAATCGACCTGGCAGACGACACCATCGCATCGGTGAAGACCTCGGGCCTCATCGGCGACAAGTACATCAACCTGACCCCGGGGGGATCAGAAGACCTTCTGAAGCCGGGGGACGTCATCGTCGAAACCGAGTCCGCACTCGATATCGAGGAGCTGATCAGCAAGTATGTATTCGGAAACATCTAAAGCACCGTTGATGACGAATAGAACGACTGGAGGACAACATATGGCCATTAGACGAGTAGCATCGATGACCCTGGTGCTGTGGTGGGTCACCGTTGGGTCTGTTTTCGCTATGGAACCCATCGAAACCATCAAGGGGCCGCTGGAAGAAAGCCTCGCCCTGTTGAACGACCCGCGTTACAAAGATCCGACCCTCAAGGACGAGCAGAGAGACAAGATTTGGACTTTGATCGAATCGGTATTCGATTTCGAGGAGGTTTCCAAGCGCGCACTGGCTCGAAACTGGAGGCGGCTCAACCCCGGGCAGCAAAAGGAGTTTATCGAGTTGTTTACCCAGCTTCTGGGAAACACCTACCTGGATCAAGTCCAGATGGCCTACAAGGATGAAACGGTGTCCTTCGACAGCCAGGAGATTCATGACTCCAAGCCCTTGGCCCGGGTCAAAGCCCGCATCATCAGCGCCAAGGGCGATATCCCCGTGGACTACAGTCTGAAGAACATCGATGGCAGCTGGCGCGTATACGACGTCAGGGTGGAGGGGATCAGCTTGATCAAGAACTATCGAACCCAGTTCGACGAAATATTGATGAAGGAATCTCCGGAAGCGCTTATCGATCGGTTGAGAGAGAAGGTCGACGAGCAGAAAACGGAATTATCCAAAGGGTAATCAAGGGCGGAGATCACCCGCCATTCTCCAGCGGCTATGAGGTGACACTATCGTGAAAACCATCGTACGTTCTGCCGGTCTGCTGGCACTAGCCTTTTTGCTGGTAGCGGCCTCTGCTGCCTGCAACGGTCCCGGC
>JASFIA010000427.1:0-3436 GCA_050122915.1 Desulfobacterales bacterium
CGGACTTTATCTCTAATGTACATCCTGATTTTGAGATCGCCTACGGTAAAAAAAAGGTTGACATCTGTCTGTACATCCTTTATTCGATCACAACTTATATCATATATTTGATCAAATATCAGATCAAATGGAGGAATTCAAATGGGTTTTACCTTAATGGAAGGCAACGAGGCGATCGGATGGGGGGCGGTGGCGGCGGGCTGTAATTTTTTCGCAGGCTACCCGATCACACCGGCCACCACGGTCTACAACACCATGCTGAAGCTGCTGCCCCCTTCGGGCGGGGTGTGTCTTCAGGGCGAGGACGAGATCGCGTCCATCGGGTTTTGCCTGGGGGCGTCCATGACCGGCATGAAGACGATGACCGCCACTTCCGGCCCGGGCATCAGCCTCTACAGCGAACAGATTTCTTTTGCCATCGGCAGCGAGATTCCAATCGTGATCGTGGACGTCCAGCGGCTGGGTCCGTCTACCGGTTCGGCCACCAAGGGTGCCGACGGCGATGTCCAGTTTCTGCGCTGGGGGAACAGCGGCGGACTGCCGGTGATTGTTCTGGCACCGGTGGACGTGAAGGACTGCTACGAGCTGACCGTCCACGCCTTCAACCTGGCCGAGACCTATCGCTGCCCGGTGTTCGTGGCGACCAACAAGGAAATCGCCATGACCCGGGAAACCGTGGACCTGAAAGCCATCGCCCTTCCCGAGATCACGGAACGGCGCAAGGCCAATCCAGAGGACACATTTCTGCCCTTTGACGATACGAACGGGCCGGTGCCCCCGTTTCTACCGATCGGCGGCAAGCGACTGGTGCGGCAGACCTCCTCCACCCACGGCCCGGACGGTTACATCACCACCGATTCCGATTTGATTGCGGCAAGCCAGGAGCGCCTGACCCGCAAGCTGACCGCATCCGTCCACAACTACACCTTCTACTCGGAGCAAGCAGCCCAAGGGGCCGACACCCTGGTAATCGCCTACGGCGTGACCGCTCGGGCAGCGGAGGCGGCTGCCGTTGAACTTGAAAACACCGGGCGACCGGTCTCGCTTCTGACCCTGAAGACGCTTTGGCCCGTTCCGGATCGGCTCATTGTAGAAAAGGCCAGAACATACCGCCGGATCGTGGTGGTGGAGATGAACCTGGGGCAGTACGTGCGGGAGATCCGGCGGGTGCTGCCAAATCGGGAAATAACTTTTTTGGGCCAGATGAACGGTGAGCTCATCACCCCCAGCCAGATCATGGAGGTCATCCAACATGGATAGTCTACTGAACAGCAGCCGGCCGCCAGTATTCTGCCCCGGATGCGCCCACGAGCGGGTCGTCCACGCCCTTGACCAAGCCCTGACCGCCATGGGGCTTAGCGGAAAAGAGGTCGTCATTGTGACCGACATCGGATGCTCCGGCCTATTCGACACCTTTTTCGACACCCACGCCTTTCACGGTCTCCACGGCCGGGCGCTGACCTATGCCACCGGGATCAAAATGGCGCGGCCCGAGCTCACGGTCATCGTCACCATGGGAGACGGCGGGCTCGGTATCGGTGGCGCCCACGTGCTCAGCACCTGCCGCCGCAACATTGATCTCACTCTTCTGGTGCTCAACAACTTCAACTACGGGATGACCGGGGGCCAGTGCTCGTCAACCACTCCCCAGGAGGCCCAGGTGGGATCTGGGTTCCTGAACCGGCTGGAAAAACCCGTGGACATCTGCCAGGTGGCGACGGCCGCCGGTGCGCCCATGGCGAATCGTGTGTCGACCTACGATCCGGACCTTGCCCAATCCCTCCAGTCGGCGATCCGCTTCGAGGGCTTCTCGGTGGTCGACATCTGGGGCATCTGTCCGGGTCGCTACACGCGCCGAAACAAATTGACGCCAAAGGCGATCGCAGCGGAGCTCGAAGGACTTCCCTCTTTGGAATCCATGGCCGCGGCCAACGCCCGCACCGAATACGGTAAAGCCTACCGGGAGGAAGCCGCAAAGCTCAAAGCGGTCCCCTCCCTTGCCGTCGTCCCGGCGCAGTTGGCCGCCCCCGCTCAGGAGCGTCAGGAGATCGTGCTCTTGGGCAGCGCTGGGCAGCGGATCCTCACCGCGGGTGAACTCCTTTGCCTGGCCGGGGCAGCCGCGGGCCTCTACGCTACCCAGAAAAACGACTACCCTATCACGGTCATGCGCGGCCACTCGGTCAGCGAGCTCATCTTGTCACAGCAGAAGATCGGCTACACCGGCATCGAGCGGCCCACCGCCGTGGTCGCCCTGGCGGCCGAAGGCGTAGCCAAACGCCGGGCGCTCTTCGGCCGCCTCGACCCGGACTGCCGGGTCGTTAAGGCTGCCGGCGTGGAAATCCCGACGACCGCCGCCCAGGTGGTGGAGATCGACTTCAAGGCGAAAAAGATCAAATCCCAGGACTGGGCCGTGGCAGCGCTGACGGTTCTTGCTCGAGGCCAACACGGCATCTGCGTCGATATGCTGAAGGCCGGGGTCGGGCACCGGTTCAGGGGCGTGGTTCAGGACCAGGTGCTCGCAGTGGTCGACCGCATGCTGGCGGACTGACAGCACCGGGGTCCGCACGTTTAATCGTAGAACTCAATTCAAAAACAGGAGGCTGCCGTGAATTTCGCACTGCCCAAAGATCTCGAAATGCTGAGAAAGGCTGTCAGGGAATTTGCCAACAAGAAGCTCGCCCCAAACGTGGACGCCTGGGACGCGGATCATCACTTCCCCTACAAGGAAGCCATGCGGCCCATGGGAGAACTGGGATTCTTCGGCACCGTGATCCCGGAGAAATACGACGGGGAGGACATGGGTTGGCTCGCCGCCATGATCGTCACCGAGGAGATCGCCCGGGTGTCGAGCTCGCTCAGGGTGCAGATCAACATGCAGACCCTGGGCTGCGCCTACACCATCTTCCGGTACGGCAACGAGGCGCTTAGCGAAAAATACGTGCCCAAGCTGGTGAGCGCGGAGTACGTGGGCGGCTTCGGCATCACAGAGCCCGACGCGGGCTCAGACGTGATGGCTATGGCTTCCACTGCCGAAGACAAAGGCGACCACTGGCTTTTGAACGGCTCTAAGACCTGGATCTCGAATGCGTCGGTGGGCGACGTGGTGATCTACTACGCTTACACGGACAAGTCCAAGGGGGCCAAAGGGCTGTCGGCCTTCGTGGTGGAGCTTAAAAACTTCAACGGGGTCAAGACGACCTCCCTGGAAAAAATGGGCTCCTACTCCTCTCCCACCGGCGAGATCTTTCTCTCCGACACGAAAGTCCCCAAAGAGAACGTCCTGGGTGAACCCGGCGACGGGGCCAAGATCCTCTTCGGATCTCTCAACCAGACCCGGCTTTCGGCAGCGGCCGGGGCTGTGGGCGTGGCCCAGGCCTGCCTCGATATCGTCACTAAATACTGCAACGAGCGCAAGCAGTTCGGCAAACCCATCGGA
>JASFIA010000428.1:0-3435 GCA_050122915.1 Desulfobacterales bacterium
GCTCCGGCGTTCAGCAGCCGGTATCGGTCCTTCAGCATCAGCCAGGCGAAGAAGGACAGCTTGGTAACATCGAGCTTCCCGTCCATGGCCTTTCGATTGAGGGTCTCGACGTCGTGGATCTCTTCTGCCACACTCCACCCATTAATCGGCGTTCGGCCGCTGATGATGCCGTGGAACATATAGGTGTCGTTGGGGCACGGCGAAAACCCCAACCGCAATGTCGGACGGGCGTTCATTATGGCTGAGTTGAAGGATATCCGGTCGGATTTCTGTCAGCGCCCGCTTCCGCACGCGGTTTGACAGCGACACGGTGAACGGATTGAAACGGGCTTTAGAGCTTAGCGGTTGTGACCAGGTGGTCATCCACGGCGTAGGGATATACCCCATGTGACAGGGGTAACGCAATAGGGAATGCGGATATCGGGGATTTCCATGCCGGTGGTCATCGACCTTCGGGCCTGCCCAGACCGGCGGCAACCATGTCCACGATTCCCGTTATCCACCTCCGTGTGGAGGCTTCCGGCAAACAGAAGAGTCCGAGTCCGGCATCCAGGTGGTCGATGCACTGGGCCTGAAGAAACCGGTCCAGGATGGCATCCAGAGCGAAGGCCGCAATGTCCGGATCGATATCCTTCCGCAACTCGCCCCTCTCCACGCCGGTGTCGATGAGCCCTTTGAGGAAGTCGTGGCTGTAGTGGCGAATAGACGACAGGATTTCCTGACGGAACGGCATGCGGGATTCGAAAAGCACGCTGAGATAGAGGCGATAGATGGCAGGGTGGTCATTGATGAACCGAACACCGGCGTCGAGGGTCTGGTCGAGGCGCTCAAAAAACGTCCTGTCGACCGAATCGTCACGGACCTGCTTCAGGCGGGTTTTTACCGTTTCCAGGGCGATAGTGAAAAGATGAAGAAACAGGTTTTCCTTACCCTGAAAATACTGAAAGATGGATCCCTTGGCGATGCCCAACCGTTTGACGATGGTGTTGATGCTCGTCCGCTCGTAGCCGTTTTGGCTGAATTCCTCCAGGGCCACCCTCAGAATTCTCTCCTGCTTTTCTTTGGGCAGGTTCAAAAAGGTCTGCAGTCTCGCCGGGGACATGACAGGCCCTACTCCGATAGCAGGCGGGATGAACGTGACGGGAGCGGGAGCGGCGGACCCGACACCACTCGATTCCGTCCGGCGTTCTTGGCATCGTAGAGGTAGTTGTCTGCACTGTTGATAAGATCCTCTGCCCTCAGTCCCTTTCGCTTGTCATCAGCCCCGATCCCGGTAACGCCGAAGCTGGCTGACACACGAATGAGCCGGCCTCGCCGCTGAATGCGGAGTTTCTGGACGTTGTGCCTCAGGCGCTCCGCAGCGATTCCCGCCGCATGGATATCGGTTTCGGGCATGACCAAAATGAATTCCTCCCCGCCATATCTGGCCAGCCAATCCGCATACTGGCGGATGGAGGCCTGAACCGCGTTCACGAATTCCATCAGCACCCGGTCGCCGAATTGATGGCCGAACCGATCGTTCACCGTTTTAAAACAATCAATGTCACATAAAACGATGGCCATCTCCCGCCGGTACCGGTAGCTTCGCTGGATTTCACGGGGGAGGTTTTCGTTCAGATACCGGCGGTTGAAGCACCCCAAGAGCGTGTCGGTTTGGGACATCCACTGGATTTCGGAAATGGCCTGCTTCAATTCCCGGGTGCGCTCATCGACCAGGTTCTCAAGGTGGTCCTTGTAGCGGCGGAGTTCCTCCTGAGAGTTCTGAAGATCTTCGTTGAGTCTTGACAACCTGAGACCCCGCAGGCCCAAAGTGGAAATCTGTCTGGCCATCTGCCAGAGGAAGTCCAACTTGCCTTGAAAGGCCTCGCGGCTGAGCTTAGGCATGGACAGAAAGGCCTCTACCAGTGGATCGGGCTCGGTCCCAATATGGACGGCATATCGGCGAACCCGTGCTTCATCCACTTCTCCCACACAGTTTTGCCCGATCAGCCAGTTGGCGACATGACGCCCCCGGACGATAATGGGCGCACTGGCGTCGATGAAGCCGATACTGCGGCAGGCATGACATACAGGCCCCTTTTCGACGCTGGACATCTCACCGAGCCAGCGGGCGGATTCCATGCAGTTGGAAAGGCCGGCCTCCGTGCTTCGAATGATTTGGCAAACGCGGCTGTGATTGCTGGGGCGGGTAATGGGTTTTCCCGACGCATCCGTTATGGTGGAGGCCAATTGGTTGGACAGTGCGAAGGCGTCTTGAAGCTGCTGGAGTTCTTTCAGGTCCAGAATGTCGACCAAATTGAATGAACCGATGTCGGATGGATCCTTCTCGGCACTCGGGTCCGCTGGAGATGCCATGGCAGACGGGCCTCCGGAGTCTGGAATCTCAGAAAAAAATAAATATCAGCCTGATCTTATTGTGAATAGGTAAAATGTCAACCGATTTTCATCAAGAAAAATGCCGGATGAGAAGACGGGCGGCCATCGATACGGGTGCCTACCGCCCGCCGTCGGAGCACGCCCGCCCGGCGTTGGAAGATAGGCGCCGGCAGGGCTGGAAACGGAACAGAGGGTTAGAGGGCTGAGGCCGAAAACGTGTTGCACGTGTTCAAATCACCGGACTGTAATCCCCGCCTAAACCATCGCACTCTTTGCTCGGATGAACCATGGGTAAAGGAGTCCGGCGTCACATATCCCTGACCCTGCTGCTGAAGGCGGTCGTCCCCGATGGCGCTTGCGGCGGCCATCGCCTCCTCGATGTCGCCGGATTCGAGGATTTGACGGCTCTTGTCGGCATGATGGGCCCATATGCCGGCGAAGCAGTCGGCCTGCAACTCCTGCATGACGGACAGGTGGTTCGCTTGGGTGCGGTCGACCTGCTGCTTCAAGGTCTGGACTTTCTGTGAAACCCCCAACAAGGTTTGCACGTGATGACCGATTTCGTGGGCGATGACGTAAGCCTGTGCAAAGTCGCCGGGTGCATTGAAACGGTTCTTCAAATCCCTATAAAAGCTAAGATCGATATATACCTTTCGGTCCCTGGGACAATAGAAGGGGCCCATGGCCGATTGGGCGAAGCCACAGGCTGACTCCACGGCACCGGAAAACAGAACCAGTTTGGGCTCCTGATAGGTCTCTCCCCCTGCTCGGAACAACGCGTGCCAGGTATCTTCGGTATCCGCCAAAACCGTCGACACGAAATCGGCGAGCCGATCGTCTTCCGGCGTCAGGGAGCCGTTCCCTGTGGTCTGCTCGATTCCCGACGCCGGCCCTCCGGTCTGCTGAATGATGACTCCCGGATCGACTCCGAAATACAGGGCGATCAGGGTCAGAACGATGACCCCGATTCCACCACCGGCTGCCCCTTTTCTGCCGATCCTCAATCCCCTGCGGTCCTCGACGTTGCGGCTTCTTCTCCCCCTAATCCACCTCATCAGC
>JASFIA010000429.1:0-3434 GCA_050122915.1 Desulfobacterales bacterium
CCGGCAACAAATGTTTCGGGCGGGGACAACTGCGGCCATCGTTTTCGAATCTCGATTGCGGTGAGGTACTCGTGGGGGATCTCGTATGCCTGTGCGCTTGTGATAAATCCTGCCACAGCGGGGCTTTCAGGTGGACCAATGGTTAGATTGCCTGTCTTGACGAGCAGTTCCTGCCCTGAATCCTTTTCCAGCTTCCGCCAGAGTTCCCATGACCTCAGCGCCATCGGTACATACGAGGTTCCTTCCAAGTAGGCGCGGCGTATGCTCCGTGAGGCGCCGTGATGACTGCCCTTGTCGTGGGGGGGACGGTATTTGTCTATACCCATTACCTTAAACCCCCTGCGAGCCAGTGTCATGCAGGTTGCCGAGCCTGCTGTGCCTAAACCGACAATAATAAAATCGTATGCGGGCATCCGATTTCCTGACGTCACCCGGTTAAACAAATGTGGATAATGATATTTCCCATCGCCGGCAGGTTTCTAAGAGGATTTGATACATTGTATAAGATATCTAAGCCATTCTATTTCCGTAGCTTTTACAAAAGAATTTTTCTTGCCTCCATCCTTTTTTGATTATTAATGCCAAACAAGCAATGGGCTGTATCCATGACGGGTATAATGGAAGGCTCAGTAAAAAGAGATATCTTGAGATTATTCCACGAAACCATAGATTGTCAAAGTCTGAGATCTTGCCACTGTCAGAAAAGAACATCCCTGCGGATCAATAGTGGCTATTTAGAAACTGCCGAGGTAAAGTCAGAGAGGGGGCGAACCTGCCAATGGATTGGTTTTACAGAAGACGTCGGATCTGGTTCCTTCCCGAGATCGACAATAAAAAAGGGGAGGCACTGGATGCCTCCCCTGTGAAGGTTTCGACCGGAAACCTTTTGATTTCGGTCGAAACCGTTGGCCATTATTCTACCAACTGATATCCGATCACCGATAGAACCATCTCTCCCTGCTGTTCCATCAGGGTGCCGGTCACTTCGATCCGCTGACCCGAAAGCGTCTTGGCTTCCTCGGCCTTCTGGGTGACGGCAAGGGCATAAGTGGTTCCGCTGTCGTCGATAAAACGATTGTCTTCGGTCAGTTGTCCCCTCATGGTTACGGTATCGGTTTCCGAAACGGGGTCTCCCCCGCAGGCGACGCAAAGAAGCACCGCTGCCACGACAAACACCCACACGCCGGCAGTCATCATCTTCTTCATTTTTTCCTCCTTTGATGTTTTGGTCTTTGACGGTCCTCCGATCCAAAAGAAGCCGGTGAGACGATGGATTATCTCTTCAAAGCCCTGAACCATAAGGTTAGCAAGGATGGTGCCGCACAGGGAGAAAAACGAAAAGCAAAATATTTCAATAGGATGTAGGAAATGAGAATCACACGGACCGATGTCAGGGTGGATGGGATATCCTACGGTTGACCTGCTTTTTGATGAAGAGCAGTTGTTTATGAACGGTTCATACCGGTATTTGTGAAGGAAATATCCTTCATCGCGCCGTCTCATTTATTGCAACCCGGTGGGACGCATCTGAAGACGCACGCCCCCCGATGCCACCGACGTGGGCCTTGAGGCCCTGTGGCGGCGATTCGCTCTTGGGATGCATATGGTCCTACAGGGCAAGGCGCAGAAGATGGCGAGGATCGACAACGGTCATGGAGACAACTTGGGGTAGATGACGCGGGAGCATTCCGGGCAGATGCCGTGGCTGAAATGGGCGTCGGTGCGCTTTCCGATGAAGGATTCGATCTGCTGCCAGGCACCGTCGGAGTCTCTGACTTTTTTGCAGTGGCAGCAAATGGGTATGATCCCCTTGAGGTGTTCGATCTCTTGGACCAGACAGAAGATAAACCGGTGGATGACGATGCTGATGACGCCGATGACCCCCAGGCCAAAAAGATTCAACGCCAGATCCTTCCATTCGAACGGCAGGAGGGACATCAGCAGAAAGTGCTGGAGGACCCCGAGGGAGATCAGCCACATAAAGATCGTCGGACTGAGGGTGAAAAATAGCGACGAAACAATAATGACCTGGAGGAGGCCGGCATAATATGGCGAAGCGTATCCGTCTCCGGTAATGAAGCACATCAGCGATATGGCAACGAATGATAGCAAAAGCGCCGAATGGACCACCGGGCACAGGGCCTCTTTCTGGAGACGGTTCAACATGCGATAGGCTACGATGAGATAAACGGTTATGCTTGCCCTGACAAGCAGCAGCGGTAGAAAATGCTCCGGATATACGACACGGTCCAGAAGGGAGAAGAGGGGAAAGAGCAGTATGCCGATCAGCAGGCCGAAGCGGACGGGACGGACATGGGGTGGAACGGGGTCTCTCTTTCCGGAGACAAACAGCCAGCTTTCTTTTGCGATTCCCAACGAAAAGCGAATGGTCGGTTTCATGGTCGTTCCTATAGGCATCAAGGCTGCCCGCCGGTATCCTCCTCCCGGGCCTTCATCCCTCGGGGTCGACCAGAGACCATGGTGACGGGGACAACCTGCGTGCAGTTCGGAAAAAATCGGCGTCGTCCGGACAGGGCCGTCTCCCGCGGATCCATGGATGATTCCTTTCGTGACATCGCTATCCTGCAGGGTGGCTGTGCCGGCGGCACCTGCCATAGGATCTGTCTGAAATGCAATGCATTTTTGGGGGTGCCGGCGGAACGATATCGCAGAAAATCGATTAGATATTCCGAGCTGTTGGTTTCATTTTCGGCTGATGGGGGGGGAATCTTGATCAAAAAGGGGGAATGGGATTGTCCATGTGGGATGGGACATCCTGGAAGGTGTTGCCGTCATTGCGCCGAGACGTTTTTCCTGTCCGCAGCGATTCGCCGATGAATGTCTTTCATGATGGCATGGGTGGTTTTCCCCGGGGTATTGACCAAGACTGCGAAGCGGTAGAGGCCGGCTGTCGTTTCGATATATCCGATCCGGGTGCGGATCCCTTTTAGATGTCCGGTTTTGTACCACTCGACGCCTTTGTTGGCCATCAATCGGTAACGGTTGGAAAAGGCGTCGAGTGCCATCATCAGATGACCGGCGGACAGGCGGTTTTCCCTCGAGATGCCGGAGCCTTCGGCAAACACGGCACCCGTCAGGCCGAGGATGTCGTCCCCGTAGGATTGAAGGGCCTCCACCCCCTTTGGCAGGGTCCCCGGAGCCCCGAAGCGGACCGCGCCAGAGGTGATGATCAGCTGGTTGGCGATGAAATTGTTGGAATATTCCAGCATCCTCCCGATGACCTCCGTCAATGCATAGGGGGACGAATACCTCAGCGGGGGCTGATCCCCTGCTGCCGGAGAGGCGGCGGTGCGGATCCGCCCCGTTATCTTCATCCCGTCCTCTGCGAGAAAGAATGCCAGCAGATGCCCCGCGTAGAGAAGGGTTTCGTTCCCGTGGCGCGAGAGAACGATGCGGCCCTGGGAGAGTCCGGT
>JASFIA010000430.1:0-3432 GCA_050122915.1 Desulfobacterales bacterium
GCGGGGTCTCTTTCATTGGCATTCGCCTTTCAGGATCCGTCACAGGCGTCACAGATAGGTCAATCGAAAATGGGTCAAAACGTCGACCAGGGTGCTGGCGACCCCCATTCGGTGACGGTAGTGCCGTCGTCTGGCACCATCGGCATCGCCAACCTTGATGGCCTCCAAAACCCGGCGGTGCGCCGTCGCGGAATCAACGGGGCGGGGTCTCAATCGAAGGGTGATCAGACGCGCGCGATGGGCTTGATCCGTCACGGTAGCCGCGATGGCAGCCAATCTCCGGTTGCCGGACTTTTGAAGCAGCTCCCGGTGAAAGGCCTCGTCGGCTGCCGCCCACGCGTCAAGGTCGTCGGCCGCCAGAGCCTCGTCCATTGACCGAGTGAGGGATTCCAGAGCATCCAGCGATACGGCCTCTGGGGCTCGGCGGGCAAGAAGATCGACTGCCGCCATCTCGAGAAATGTCAGCACCTCGTAGATTTCTCTCATATCGTCGGGAGAAAGGGACACCACCCGCATGCCCCGTCTGGGCAAGACCTCTATCAGCCCCTCCTTCTGGAGGCGAATCAGCGCCTCCCGGATCGGCGTTCGACTCATCCCGAAGGTTTCCACCAGCTCCCGCTCGAGGACATGGTGCCCGGGAGGATACCGGTTTTCCAGAATCCGCTGTTTGATCCCCTCGTAGGCGAGATCGGATCGGGTGGCTCTGGTGGCCGCCTTATGGATATTAGCGGTTCCGGACATGGGAGGGCTCCATAACCGCATCTGATCGCATCGCCGGCGACATCATGGCGCTCACCCGGTTTTCCAGTGAACCGGCTCGATCCCGGCAATGGGGGAGCGGAAGGTGGCAAGGGCATCCCCCAGCAGACACCCCAAGTATACGGTCCTGCGGTCGGGCCCTCCAAACGCCAGGCTGGAAATGTTACGAAGACGCCGACTCCTGATCCGATCCAAGTGGGGCCGATCCATGGTCCCGTCGAGAAAGGCTTTTTCCGCCCAGTTCACATGATCCGGGTCGGCATCCTCCAGGACGGTGTGACCCTTTCCATCGGGGCCGATTCGAATAACCCGGTTGCTGATGATACTGGTGACCCAGATGCCGCCGTCCACGTCCATGGCCATCCCGTCGGGATAGGTGCCGTGACCGAACTCGAAAACGGTCTCCCGGCCCGCAAGGTCCCCTCCCGGAAGGACCTTGAAACGGATAAGCCGCCGCCCAAAGGTCTCGTTGACGTAAAGCCACCGACCCTCCGGATCGAGGAGCACTTCGTTGGTGTATCCGATGCCGTCGGCGACCCTCCGGGCCCCCTTGTCGTCGACCAGAACGATAAACCCGTCGGCGACGTCCGGCCGATAGCCGAGTGCTCTCGGCTCGCGCCGCGTGCTGACGGACACCCAATAACGCCCGAGGCGGTCGACCATGACAAAGTTAACCGGAGGCAGTCTGACCCCGTCCACATCGGATAGCACCGCCTCCAGGCGACCGCTGCGGTGAAGCCGATACACGCCGCCGCCATCCCCCAGGTTGGCCAGCAGAAAAGAGCCGTCCGCATCGATAGCGATTCCGTTCGGCCTGAGTTCCATGCCTCCCGCCTCGGCCAGGGTGACCTCCCGGGATCCGTCCGGATGAAGACAGGTCACACCGCCCCTCCAGTCCGATGTGTAGAGGCGCCCGCTTGCGGTGGCCAGAACGCATTCGGGGCGATGCAGACCGCGTCCAACGAATCGAAGCGCTTCCGGGCTGATGGTGAAGACTGTCATGAGGCCTCCGTCGATGGGTGCAACGTTTTCGGTGACTGATTGACATAGAATTCTTTTATGTATACGTTATCTCATACTTTAATCGACGTCAACCGAATCGGGTTGGCATCACCCCAACCCCCTGAGGCGGCAAAGACCCCCCAGGGGCGTCCGGAAACCACCGACCATGGCCCCCATTCTCGGATGCATCGCCGACGATATGACCGGCGCCACCGATCTCGCCCTCATGCTCGGCAGCCAGGGCATGCCGGTCATCCAGTACATCGGGCTTCCCGATCCATCGGAGGCAACGCCGGATGAGGCGGCGGTGGTGGTGGGACTGAAAAGCAGGACGTGTCCGGTCCGGGATGCCGTCACCCGGAGCCTCGATGCCTTCCAGTGGCTCAAGGGGGTCGGCGCGGACCGGTTTTTCTTCAAGTACTGCTCCACCTTCGATTCCACCGACAAGGGCAACATCGGGCCGGTGGCGGAAGCGCTGCTGAAACGAAGCGGCGGTGCCATTACCGTCGTTTGCCCCGCCTTTCCGCTCAACGGCAGAACCGTCTATCAGGGTCATCTGTTTGTCGAGGATTTGCTTCTGTCCGACTCCGGGATGCGCCACCATCCCCTGACCCCTATGACCGACGCCAACCTGGTCCGTTTTCTGGGCCGGCAGGTGGGGGATCCCCGATCGGTCGGGCTGATATCCCTTCCAACCGTGGAAAAGGGGCCCGAAACCGTGGGACGCCGCATCGCGGAGCTGGCCGCAGGGAATGTACGGTTTGCAGTGGTCGATGCGGTCAAGGACTCCCACCTGTTTACCATTGCCCGGGCCGTCTCTGATCTGCCCCTCGTCACCGGCGCCTCCGCCCTTGCCATGGGCCTGCCGAAGGTCTACCGAAAATCCGGTCGGCTTCAGCCGGCCAGCGGCCTCGTCCCTCTGGTATCGCCCCCCGGTCACGGCGCCGTGCTCGCCGGCAGTTGCTCGGAGGCCACCCGCCGTCAGGTGCGGCACCTGGCCCGAACCTGCCCCTCGTTTGTCATCGACCCTATCGCTCTTGCCGCAGGGGATCTCTCGATCCGGCACATGGTCGACTGGGCCCTCGACCGCCTTCCCGAAGGACCAGTCATCATCACGTCCTCCGCATCGCCGGATCGGGTGGTCGGTATCAAACATGCCCTCGGAGACTCGCGGGCCGGGACCATCGTCGAAGACGCCCTTTCCCGGGTGGCTCTGGCCTTGAAGGCTTCAGGGGTTCGCAAACTGATCGTGGCCGGAGGGGAGACCGCCGGGGCCGTGGTCACCGCCCTTGGGATTCGCAAGCTAAGAATCGGTCCCGAAATCGAACCCGGGGTCCCCTGGACCGTCGACGGGGGATCCTCGGGTATGATCCTGGCGCTCAAATCCGGCAACTTCGGCAGCGAGCGGTTTTTCAGCCGTGCATTGGAGATGGTCTCATGAACGAACACAGACGTCGACAGCACCTCGTGCGCCTCGCCAGTCATCTTTCCGCCCGGGGGCTCAGTCCGGGAAGCTCCGGCAACATCAGCGTTCGCACCGATGACGGGTTTCTCATGACCCCCACCAAGTCCCGGCTGGGGTTGCTGGATCCCGGCCGATTGTGCCGACTGGATCCGGAGGGTGGCCATCTGGACGGCGACGCCCCCACCAAGGAACGCTGGGTTCATTTG
>JASFIA010000431.1:0-3416 GCA_050122915.1 Desulfobacterales bacterium
AAAAGGACATTACAGAGGAGGAGTACAAGGAGTTCTACACCCACATCAGCCATGACTGGAATCCGCCCCTAAAGCATCTTCACATCAAACTCGAAGGGACGACGGAATACACGGCCCTCCTGTACGTCCCCTCGAAGGCCCCGATCGATCTGTTCCAGCCGGAATTCAAGCATGGGGTTCATCTCTACTGCCGGCGGGTGTTTATCATGGACAACTGCAAGGAGCTCCTTCCCGAATATCTGAGTTTTGTGCGGGGGGTGGTGGATGCCCCGGATCTCAACCTGAACATCAGCAGGGAAATTCTTCAGCAGGACCGCCTGGTGCGAAACATCCGCAAAAACCTTGTTCGAAAACTTCTCGAACTGCTTCAGGGGTTGCCTTCGGAGGACTACCACTCTTTCTATGACGAATTTGGGGCCGTTCTCAAAGTGGGGATTCACACGGATCCGGACAATCGCAGCCGGCTGGCCGATCTCCTCCGCTATCATACGACTTCTTCAACGGATAAATGGGTTTCTTTGAAAACCTATGTGGAGGAGATGAAGCCCGACCAGAAGGAGATCTACTTTGCCACCGGCGACGACCTGTCTGCCCTGGTGAACAGCCCGCGCCTGGAGCGGCTGAAGGAAAAGGGGTATGATGTCCTGATGATGACCGACCCCGTGGATGAATGGGTGGTCCAGTCCTTGACCGAATACGACGGCAAACCGCTGAAAAGCGCTGAAAAGGGGGATTTGGAGCTGGACCCTGAAGAAACCCCTTCCGAAGATGCGTTCAAGGACCTTTTCGGATTCATCAAGGCGGAGCTTCAGGACCGGATCAAAGAGGTCAAGGCGTCGACCCGGCTCAAGGATTCACCGGCCTGCCTCTCCGGGGATGCGTTCGATCCGAGCGCATACATGGAGAAAATCCTGAAAGCCACGGGGCAGACGCCTCCTTCCGTCAAGCGGGTTCTGGAACTCAACACCCGACATCCCGCCCTGGAGACGATCCGGGATCTTCATGCAACCCGTCGCAACGACCAGCGCCTGAAGGACTACGCCCATCTCCTGTATGATCTGGCAGTGGTAGGGGAAGGGGGTAAGATCGATAACCCCTCCCGATTCAGTAAGCTTGTGGGGGATCTCCTAAAGGGGGCCGTTGCCTCTTGATCCCTTAAGGGCACCGGGCGACGTTTCCGGTCCCGCTGCTTTCTCCTTCCGAGGCTGGCCCCAGCTCCTCTGGGATTCGGCGGTTTAGCAAGCGGCAGCAGACCGCAATGGCTCCATGCCCAGGGCAGGGGGCTTGGTTGTACGTCGGGAATTGGGCGAAGGGGAAGCACGCGGGGCCTGGGGTCAGTTGCGTCGGCGGTAAATGTCCTTCAATAGCTGGAACCGCTCATAGCCCAGAATTTTTCGGACCCCAACCACAAACTTATTTCGTTCCTCGGCAAGGCTTGTCCTGGCCTTTTCCAGCCTCTGAAACTGCCGGCCCACGGCTGCCTCGTCGAGGGTTTTCTTCTCAATCGCATCCTGGTACTCGAACTGCTCTTTTTCAACCCGGCTTTTCAGATCGATCAGCCGACGGCGGCTGCTGGTGAATAGCCGGTCCAGCTGATTGGTCTCCCCGGACGTCAGGTTGAGCTCTTTGGCGATCCGGGGGTCTTTCCACCACTTGCCGGAAGGGACATCCTGGGCCGTCGACGGGACGGCCGCCGAGAAGATCGCAATAGCAAAGACGATCATCACGGCTTTGCCCATGCGCACCAGGCCCCGCCCATGGCTCAAACCGTCGAAGGCCGTGGTGGCCTCGATATGCCGGCACCATCGGCTCGGGGGGCGGTTGTGGTCTGGCGTGGTGGCGGGGCTTCGGGTGCCGTCGATAATGAATCTGCTGGGCATGGGCCGCCGTTCCTTTCAGTGGGTCATCAGGAAACAGATTCCTCGGTTAATGGAGGGATCAGAAAATCGATAAACCCCTCCTCCTCCGAGGCTTGGTGGTCGAGGCTTTCTGAAATGGCCTGATAGGATGCCGGCATGGCATTTTCCGCCAGCATCCGAATGGCTTCCATTTCAGAATCTTCCCCGGGATACGTCGCTATCGGGCCCGTCGTGGCCGGTCCCGGGGTCTGTGTCACTGGATTCAATGGGCTGAAAAAGAGGACCAAACCGACCACTCCCGCCGCGGCGGCCCCGATACCGGCACCCCAGAGGTAAGGGCGTCGCCGACTGCCCCCCGGGATGGTTTCCGGCAGGGAGAGGGGCCGGGTTGGGGTCGGTGCGTAGCCTCGGGCGCCGTCCCGGAGGCGCCGGACGTCTTCTGCCAGGCGTGTCAGGCCATCCCTGCAGCGGTCGCAGTGATCCACATGCTGTTGCACGGCAGGCTCGAGGGGCCTGCCGGTTGCCACGGCTTCGGTCATGACGGCGTCCGTCAAATGGCTGCCGGCGGCGGCTGTCACGGCACGCTCCTCTCCAGGAATTCCCTCAGAGAAGCGGCATTTTTAAATTTTTCAAGTCCTCTGTAGAGATGGGTTTTCACCGTGCTTTCGCTTTTGCCGAGGGTCTCCGATATTTCTCTTATACCGAGATCGTCGAAAAATCTCAACATGAAGACCTCCTTCTCCATTCGAGGCAGCTGCTCCAGAAGTGTCCGGACCTGCTTCCAGAATTCCGACTTGAGCACCTGGGCTTCGGTGCCCCTGTCTTCGGGTGTCGCCTCATCCCAGCCGCCTTCCCCATCGGTGTCCAGAAGCGGGCTGAACAATGATCGGAATTTTCTTTTACGGTAAAAATCGGTGATTCGGTTCATGGCAATTCGGTACAGCCACCCTTCAAACCGGTCCGGATCCTTGAGTCGATGAATGCTGCGGAAGGCCTGCAAAAAGACCTCTTGAGAGATGTCTTCGGCATCTGAACGGGAGCGGGTGCGGAAGTACACCATTCGGAGAATCCGCTCGTGGTAGCTGTCGGCCAGCCGAGTGAAAGCAAGCCTGTCACCGCCCTTGGCCCTAGCTGCCAGTTCGGCGGTCGGCTTCCGGTCCCTCGGCGCCTTGGCAATGCGGGATGTCGGATGGTCCGGTTCAGGCATGATCCACTGTAGCGGTTTGTTGGATGACTGTCCATCGGGTGCGTTGCGCCCTTCCCATCCCGTTATCGATGGTATCGATAACGGATGCGCGGTCGGACGGGAGATCTGCTACGGTCACCGTTCTTGAGTCGGTAGATATGGCCGCTGGCCCGGTCCAGCCTCCGATCCAGTTGTCGGCGTTCTCCTCTGCTCAACCACCCGTCACGCTGATAGACAGTCTTTAAGTACTGGATCCGTCGCTGCTCTCTGATCAGGGCGGCGGCCTCGGTCGGGGAAAGGCGCCCGCTGTAGACGCCCCCGGCGATGCGCTGCCTCTGATAGATCAATCGATCGTTGAGGCCGGCTGCGGC
>JASFIA010000432.1:0-3414 GCA_050122915.1 Desulfobacterales bacterium
AGATCGCAGAGGATGCCAGTTAAAATCAGACTAGCCAGGCACGGGGCCAAGAAAAGACCCTTTTACCGGATCGTTGTAGCCGACAGCGAAGCCCCTCGGGATGGGAGATTCCTCGAAACCGTCGGCACCTACAACCCGTTGTACGATCCTGCCGAGGTCAACATCAAATCAGATCGAATCCAGTACTGGATTGACAAGGGTGCTATCCCCACCGACACCGTCAAAAGTCTTATCCGGAAGGAGGACAAGCCTTCCACAGCTGAGTAGCACCTTTGCCCACACTCTCACCCACCAACAAAGGAGACGGCGACATGAGAGATCTGATCGAATACATCGCACGGGCATTGGTAGACAATCCTGAACACGTTATTGTTTCCGAAGTTGAGGGGAATCAGACATCTGTTTTGGAGCTCAAGGTGGCCAAAGAGGACTTGGGGAAAGTCATCGGAAAGCAGGGAAGAACCGCAAGGGCAATGAGAACGATCCTGAGCGCCGCATCGGCAAAGGTAAAAAAGCGGACGGTTTTGGAAATCATAGAATAGGCAAGTGGAAAACGCTGGCCCCATTATCATAGGAAAAGTGGTGGGTGCTCATGGAATCCAGGGTGCCCTCAAGGTTCAGTCCTATGCGGAATCCGTGGATGTGTTCTTTGCCCGAAAGACGGTCACCTTAAAGCGGCCGTCGGGTGAGATTGTTTGCTACGATATCGAAACGGTGAAACCCCACTCAAAGGGGATCTTGCTGCATCTCAAAGGCGTTACAGACCGCTTTTCGGCAGAGGCATTCAGGGGAACCCTGGTGCAGATCGACCGGTCGGAGTTGCCCGAGCTTGATACGGACAGTTACTATTGGGTAGACCTGATCGGTATGGCCGTCATTTCCGAAGACGGGGACCATTTGGGCATGATCGAATCCATCCTTCAGACGGGAAGCAACGACGTCTATGTCGTCGGCGGGGGAGACAAAGAGATTTTGCTGCCGGCTCTGGGCTCAGTCGTGCTGAATGTGGATATGGCGAAACGGCGCATTCGAGTGCGCCTTCCCGAAGGCTTGTGAGGCGACGCGGCGGTCTGATTCCATGTTCATAGGTGTGCTGACTATCTTCCCCGGCATGTTCGATTCGTTCTGGGGGCATGGCATCGTCCGGCGGGCTGTCGAAAGCGGAATCATACAGGCCCAGGCCATCGATGTCAGGTCATATGCCGAGGGAAAACACCAGGTCACCGACGACCGCCCTTTCGGGGGCGGCAGTGGCATGATCATGAAGCCGGAGCCCTTGGCCGGCGCCATTCGTGAGGCCTCTTACCGGTGCCCGGGCGCCGTTCGGATCCTTCTCTCGCCCCAGGGGCGGGTCTTCGATCAGCAGGCGGCCCAGGATCTGGCCGGTAAAGAAGGCCTCATTTTCGTCTGCGGTCGATATGAAGGGGTTGATGAGCGGATCACTCAACTGATCGATATCGAGCTTTCTGCCGGCGATTTCGTGCTGTCCGGAGGAGAGATCGCTGCCATGCTGATCATGGATGCGGTCGTTCGCCTGCTCCCCGGCGCCCTTGGCGGTGAAGACGCGGCAGAGAAGGATTCATTCTCCAGCGGTCTGCTGGAGCATGCCCAGTATACCCGGCCTCGGCAATTCGAGGGCGATGACGTCCCCGGCGTCCTGTTGTCCGGTGACCATGGGGCGATCGATCGATGGCGGCGGGAAAACGCCTTGATCCGGACCGTGCTAAAACGGCCGGACCTGATCGCTGATACACCGATGTCGGCCGATGATGTTGAGGTTTTACAGGAATGGTCCAGAACGATTGAACGCCTTCTTCAAGCCCAGAATTTACGTGGGCCTGGTGCACCATCCGGTCATCAACAAGAACGGTGAGGTCGTGGCTTCTGCCGTCACCAATCTGGACCTGCACGACATTGCCCGGGCTGCCAGGACTTACGGCGCCGGGGCGTTTTATGTGATTACGCCGGTGGAGGATCAGGCAACCCTGGTTGACCGGATACTATCCCACTGGATACAAGGCGCGGGTGGTCGGTATAATCCAAAGCGACGGGACGCGCTGTCCCTTATCCGGGTGAGCCGGTCCGTACGGGAGGCCACAGAAGATATTGCCAGAGAGAACGGCACGACACCGAAGACGGTTGCAACCGGCGCGGCCAGCCGTCGGGGAACCGTTCCCTTTGATACGCTTCGACGGGAGTTAGGGGACGGCACCCCACACCTCATCCTTTTAGGAACGGCATGGGGGTTGGCCGAGGAGGTTTTTGCCGCTGCCGACCGCATATTGGAGCCGATTGCGGGCACCGGCGACTACAACCACTTATCGGTGCGGTCCGCGGCCGCCATCATTCTGGACCGGCTGCACCGGCACAGCTATCAAAAATCCAAGACGATTGGGGAATAAAATGGAAAAGATCAAACTGTTGGAAAGGGAAATGATGCGGCTGGATCTTCCCGAGTTTACCCCGGGAGACACCGTCAAGGTGCATGTGAAGATCAAGGAAGGGGAAAAAGAGCGGATTCAGGTGTTCCAGGGAGTCGTCATCGGCCGTAAAAAAGGAACCACCAACGCCACCTTCACCGTAAGGAAAGTCTCTTACGGGGTCGGGGTGGAGCGGGTCTTCCCCACTCATTCGCCGGTCATCGAAAAAATTGAAGTGGTGACTCGCGGTCGGGTCCGCCGGGCGAAGATCTACTACCTGCGCAAGTTGAGAGGCAAGGCCGCAAGGATTCGCGAGCGCCGATTCAACTAGCCGGCTGTGGCGGCACCGGTGTCGGTTCGGGCTTGCGCTTCCCTGGTTGGCCAGCCGAGGCCTCGCCCTTAAGATCCAAAACGTCCGTTCTGATGCGAGTCGTCCGATGGTATCGGAAAGGGATCTCTGGACATTCGAACGAGAATACGCCGGCCAGGGATGCTCCCTGATTGCCGGCGTGGACGAGGCCGGCCGGGGACCTCTGGCCGGGCCGGTGGTGTCGGCCGCCGTTATTCTCCCGGCCACCTTCGTCTGCGGCCGTATCGACGACAGCAAGCGGCTGACCCCCAAGCGAAGGGCCGAGCTCTATCACCGCATCTATGCCGAGGCCCGCGGCATCGGCATCGGCATCATCGATCCTATCCTCATAGATAAGATCAATATCTTGCAGGCGTCTCTTCGAGCCATGGCAATGGCGGTTGACAACCTAACGCCTTTGCCTGACGTTCTACTGATCGATGGAACGTTTCGCATCCCTACCCACCTGCCTCAACGCCCCATACCCAAAGGTGATGCACTGAGTGTTTCCATCGCCGCCGCTTCGATTGTTGCCAAAGAGACACGCGACAGACTGATGGAAACCTATGACGGTGTGTATCCGCAATACGGGTTTTCCTCCCACAAGGGGTATCCCACTGTCGCCCACAAGGAAGCGATCCGGAT
>JASFIA010000433.1:0-3412 GCA_050122915.1 Desulfobacterales bacterium
GCGGGCAGCAGATTTCAGGGCCTCCTCCAGGGCATGGATCAGCACTTCACGGTCAATCCCTTTGTCCCTGCTGACCTGCTCAACGACACGTTTAATGTCTGCTACGAACATCTGCCTTCTCCGTTATAGTTCAAAAGCCGCGCCTTTCGGATCTGCGCGAGCGGAATATCGATGCTGCGCGCGGGCGTCGTGATTCGAACCTCCTGGCCGACCAGGCCCTCGAGCACGCCCTTGAAGTTCTTCTGCCCGTCGATGGGGGCAATCGTCTTGATCACGGCCTCTTCCCCCTCGAATCGATCAAAATCAGCCGTCCTGCCAAGAGGCCGGTCACTTCCCGGGGATGAGACCTCCATGCTGTATGGCCCCGCGTCGTCCAAATGCACATCCAGCAGATCGCTGACCTGCCGGCTGACAGCGACACATTCAGAAAGCGTGACACCCTGGGGCCGATCGACATACAACCGCAGCACGCGACCCGCAGATTCCCTTTGATACTCGACAAAAATGAGTTCAAGGCCCTCTTCACGGCAGACGGGTTCGGCAAGCGCCCACACCTGAAGAACAATTCGGCTTTCCCGAGGATCCCCCGGCATTCCGATTTGTGGGCCGATTCCGGCGTCGTCCCCCGTGGGCCGGCGATCATCCTCATGGTCGTTGACTTCTGTCATAAAAACAAAAACGGGCAAGCCGCCCGTTTCTCAATTCAGGTTCCCAATTCCATAATGGAGAGAGGTTTAACTGTTCATTTCGGACTCCATTATGAACATCATTGCGCCATCACATCCACTCAAAAAAGCGAACCTCTGAGCTACCGCTCGTGAAAGAAAGACGGTCAAAATGTGGAGCGGGCAACGAGATTCGAACTCGCGACACCAAGCTTGGGAAGCTTGTACTCTACCAACTGAGCTATGCCCGCTTCCAGACCGGAATAATTAGGCTAAAAAGACACCATTGTCAACATCTTTAAATGCATTCCATCAAAAATATGCGGCTGTTAACGGATTGTTATTCCCATCAATCAAGGAGCCTTCGAATCGATTCGAGTTCTCGGCGCATCATCTCGACGATCTCCTTGGAATCTTTCTGCCGGCGTCTGTCTCTCAGGTACTGACGGGCCCCCCGAATCGTAAATTTCCTGTCGTGCAGCAGATGGCGGATGGTCAGGATGAATTCGACGTCCGATCGCCGATACATACGCTGACCGGAATCGGTGCGCTTCGGACGAATGCCTGGGAATTCACTCTCCCAGAATCTAAGCACGTAGGTGGGCAGGCCTGTCAATTCGGCCACCTCTCCAATCCGGAAGTAGAGTTTATCGGGAAGCTTAACCTCCGATTCGAAGAAATCTTTCATGGTCCTGGGCCCTCCAACCTCTTTCAGGGAAGGGAGGCATTCAGCTTGTCGATGAGTCCCTGGGTCAACCGCTGATGAAGTCCATTGACGACGCTGTCTTCGAGGGTCTCGTCCTGGGACCGATAAGCCACTCGAATCGACAAGCTCTTTTTACCCTCCGGTATGGGGGAGCCCTCAAAGACATCAAACAGCTCAACGGATTCTACGAGGGGCTCTTTGACCCGATCAATGCCGTTCATCGCTTCGACCGCTGCAATCGACCGGTCGACAATAAGGGTCATATCTCTTGTGGTTCCCGGAAATCGCGGAATCGGCCGGGCCTGGATGGCATCGGGAAGGCAGTCACCGAGAGCGGCAAGGTGGAGGTCGAAAACGAACGCGGGCTGTTTGATGTCATAGGCGGCCAACACGTCCGGATGGACCTCCCCAACGATACCGACGGGTCGCCCCCCAACGGCCACCCCTGCGCCATGACCGGGTTTCAGGAAGGGAGCCGAATCGGCGTTGACGGCGGAAAAAGTCGACGCGCCAACCTTCAGCCCTGTCAAAAGGGATTCCAAAACACCCTTGATGTCAAAAAAGTCACAGGATTCGGCCGGACCCCACCACCCGTCACGGGCGCGACTTCCGCTCCACAGAGCGGTCAACATTTCCCTCTCGGACGGTTGAGCGTCTTGAGGGGCTGCCAGGAAGATCATTCCGACCTCGAAAACACGAAGATTTCGGGTTTGCTGGGCCAGGTTCGTTGCGAGGGTTTCAAGAAGCCCCGGCACCAGACTAGATCTCATGACGGACTGGTCTTCTGAAATCGGGTTTAAAATCCGGACGACACGCCGCCGCTCGTCATCCGGCGGCAGAGCGAGATGGTCACAGGCACTCTCGCTGATAAAGCTGTAGGTGATGGCCTCGGTGAACCCGACCCCCGTCATCCATGCGCGCAGTTGGGAGCGCAATTGGATCTGGGGAGGCTCCGAGAGAGCCGCTGCCCTGATTTTTGGGATCCGGGTCTGGATGCGGTTATACCCCCAAAGCCTCGCCACCTCCTCCATCAAATCCTCCGGCAGCGCTACGTCGACCCGGGCTGACGGACGATGGACGATCAAGTTCCCGCCGCTTTCCCCATTGGGCTCCAATTCATCGGCCTGAAAGCCGATCGATCTCAGCATGCCGGCAATATCGGAAGCCGTGAAGTCGGTTCCAAGAAGTCGGTTGGTCTCAAACACCGACAGAGAAATCGGCAGCGAAGCAGAGGGCAGCGGGTTGACATCGACCACGCCTTCCACCAGGCGGCCCCCGCTCAATTCGGCGATCAACTCCGCGGCCCGGTTGAGGGCGGCGATGGTTCCCTCTGGATCGACCCCCCTCTCGAATCGGTGGGAAGCCTCGGTGTTGAGTCCCAGGGTCTTGGCCGTCCTACGAATGCTGACCGGATTGAAATAGGCGCTTTCGAGCAGAACACGCTGTGTGGTGGGTTCGATTTCCGAATTGAACCCTCCCATGATTCCACCGATAGCCACCGGTTTTTCACCATCGCAAATCATCAGCATTTCTTCGTCAAGCAAGCGTTCCTTCTGATCGAGTGTGACGAATCGCTCCCCGGATTTGGCTCGGCGAACCACGATTCGGTTACCGGCAAGACGGTCGAGATCGAAGGCGTGAAGCGGCTGACCCCGTTCGATCATGACATAGTTGGTGACATCCACAAGGTTGTTGATGGGCCGTTGCCCAACGGACAGCAATCGATCCCGAAGCCATTGGGGCGACGGGCCAACGGTGACCCCCTCGATCAGTCGGGCGGCATAACGCGGACAGAGATCCGGGTCCTCGATACTCACCGAGGTGAGCCGATCGATCTCTTCAGACGGCCTCGACGGGGGTGGCGGCTCGGAGTGTGTTAGGGACGTTTTCTGAATAGCGGCGACTTCCCGGGCAACGCCGATCACACTGAGGCAATCGGGTCGATTCGGGGTCAGATCGATATCCAGCACTCCGTCGCTCAAGCCGAGGGCGCGGTTGAGCGGGGTTCCCGGGATCAGCGCTTCCGAAAGGAGTTTGATGC
>JASFIA010000434.1:0-3409 GCA_050122915.1 Desulfobacterales bacterium
AATCGGTGATTTTGAAATCAGCCAGGATAGCCAGGATCCCAGGGTTCGGCTGGTGATGCCCCCGGGGAACGTCGACAAGGGCCGCATGGCGCTCTCTTTCGGCCGGCAATCACTGGCTTATTGCGAAGGCGTCTTCGGTATTCCCTACCCTCTGCCCAAGCTGGATCTGCTTGCAGTGCCCGACTTTGCCTTCGGCGCCATGGAGAACTGGGGGGCCATCACTTTCCGGGAGAATCTCCTTCTGGAAGACCCTGACGCCACATCAAAGGCCGGGCGAGCCAGGATATGCGAGGTCGTGGCCCACGAAATCACTCATCAGTGGTTCGGCAATTTGGCGACGCCCGCCGACTGGTCCTTTCTGTGGCTCAATGAGAGCTTTGCCACGTATTTCGGCTACGGCATCGTGGATCACTTCCATCCCGAATGGGGCACCTGGGATCGGTTCCTATTCGGCCAGACCCACACGGCCTTGGACCGGGACGCCCTGCTGGAAACCTTCCCCATGGAAATACCCGGGGGGGAACACGTCGTGATCAATTCGAGCACAGCCCCGCTGATCTACAGCAAGGGCGCCAGCATCCTGAGGCAGATCCACGCCTATATCGGAGAGGATCGCTTCCGGACGGGGCTTCGACACTATCTTGATCGCTTTGCCTACGCCACGGCGGACAGCAGCGACTTCTGGGCGGCGTTCGATGCTGAAGCCGACGAACCCGTCAGCGGTATCATGAAGGCATGGGTGGGGCAGAAAGGGTTTCCCCTCGTTACTGTTCGCCGGGAGGGGCAGCGACTGGTGTTGACCCAGAAACGGTTTTCCTACTTGGCTCAAGAGGCGTCGACCCGCTGGCCGATTCCGGTTCTGATGCGGTGTTTTTACTCGGACGGCTCTGAGGACGTCCGGTCGATGCTATTTGCCGATGGCGAAATGTCGGTGGACGTCGGCGACGCCGTCGCCTGGAAGCTGAACGACGGTCAGAAGGGCTTCTACCGGGTGCGTTGTCTGGATGTCGACAACCGAAACGCTTTGGGACGGCTAGCACGGGCAGGGATTCTTTCCGAACCGGACCGCTGGGGGCTGCAGGAGGATGAATTTGCCCTGGTGCTGTCCGGCGCTCTCTCCCTGAGTGACTATTTGGCGTTTGTCCGCTACCTTGAGAAGGATACGGCCTATTTGCCGGCTGCCGGCCTGACTCGAAATCTGTTTCGGATATTCAAGGCCGCTCGTCCAGACCGGCGCCAGCAGATCCGATCCCTGGCCTCTAGGATCTGTCGACACGTTCTGGAAACAATCGGCTTCACCCCCCAGCCCCATGAGGTCCACACCATCGCCGCCTTGAGGGACCAGCTCATGTGGCACGGAGCGGTCTACGGACTGGAGCCGGTATTGACGTTTACCGCCGAAGTATTTGACGATGCTATCTCCGGCGGGCGGGTGCCCCCCGATATCTTGCAGGGCGTTCTTCAGGCCGGGGCCCTTCAGGGGGGATCCAGGGCGTTTGGGCAGCTGGCGGGTCGTTTGGAGCGTTCCGGCAGCGAGCATGAGCGGCTGGCCATTCTCCATGCCTTCGGCAGCCTGAGCGATGCCGACGGCATCAGGGAATGCTTCGACTATGTGGTCGAGAAGGTGCCGGCCCGGAACCGTTTCGTCCCCCTGGTGGCCATGGCCGACAATCCTTTCGGGGCGGCGATATTGTGGGAGGTGTTCTCCGAATCTCAGGACCGCCTCGCCGACTTCCACCCATTGCTCTACGAGCGGGTTCTGGCTGGCGTCATCACCGGATGCGGAGTGCACAAGCCCCATCAGGTGAAACCCTTTTTCGAGGCGCATCTGGGGGCGACGGATAAGGGGGGGGATGTGATTCGGCTGTCTCTGGAGCGACTCGACATCCTCCTGCGGCTCCAAGGGGCGGTTTGAGGAGAGGGTGGGTGGCGGCTACCAGGGACAGCCCCCGTTTGTTCTCACCAGGTACTCGGATAGAAACGGGGTGAAGGTATCCCTGAGGCTTTCAAGAGATTCCTCGATGTCCGGGGTCAGGTATTTTGCGAAGATGTCCAACCGTATCAAGGCATTGATGGCCGAATCCGTGTTGCTGGCCTTTCTCAGTCGATTCAGAACGGCCACGTTCAGCGTTTCGATGTTTCTATAAATGGTGGCCATTCCTTTCATTTCCATGTCGAAACAGGGGTCGTCCACCCCCAGGAAATACTGGGCGAGAAGATAGGTGGAGGCCGCCCGCCAGATGGTTTCCTCCTCGTCGGCAAAAGGCAGGTGAAAACGGGCCATGGGCTTGAAGAAATTGGTCCATGGGCAGCTGCTGGTGGCAATGAGGAGTCCCATGAGAGAACTGATGCCCCGCTGGGCGGATGTCCGCTGGGAGATGATGCGCTCCCTGGTGGTGACCTGGACGCCGATCTGATCATGGGAGATGAGGCGCTCCGATGCTTCAAGCATCTCAACCAGGTTGACAGCGAGGGGGCAGCGGGGGTGGCGTTCTTCCTTAAGAGGGCAGTGGGGGCATTGCTGGAAGGTCAGGCGAGTCCAGTCCGGCAGACTCCCCTTGGGAGCAGCCTGCAGCTCCAGCGTCTCGTTGTCGATTTCAAGATCGTAGGTTTCCGTGGTCTGGTCCGGAAGGGTGAATCGGTATATGATGTGAAAGGTGCGGTCGTTCATGGGCTTATCCTTGACGGTTATGACTTGGGGCTGTAAAGCCGCTTCAGCCACTTGCTCAACCCCTCCAGGCCGGGGAAGAGGACCCGTTCGGTCACATTGCTCTGGTCGATCTTGTCTCGCACTTCCCATTTCAAGTCTGACGGGATGATGATTTTCCTGCCGATACCCGGGTGGCTGCCGAGCCATTCGTCCATTCTGGCGGTGGGATCCGACATGGTTGAAAAAAAGGCATACTGGTTGACGATGCGGTCGTCAATGGACGGGGGTTCGAAAAAGATGGCAAAGGGCTTTTTTGCCAGCTTGGGCAGCTCTGAAAGGGATGTGACGAGCTGCGAGAGCATTCCCACCGTAAAGACATTGGCACCCTCGAGCTCGAGGCCCCGCTTGAGGGGGGGCGGAAGCAACTGGTGAACCTTGACATAATTGACCGCCCAAATGACGCCATCCAAGTGATACGCCTCCAGGTTCGCCGTTGCAAAGTGCATGGCGACCAGAGGAGAGAAGGTCCAGTCCATGATCCGTGTGGGTAGCCCGTAATGCTGGGCGACGGTCATCCAATGCCATACCGAATCTCTCTCGACCACATTGCGATGGGCGTATTTTCTGAAGTTTCTCAGCAGGTGCCGCTCCAGCTTGACATAGGGGCCGCCAAGCCTTGCCAGGGTGGTTTCCAGGGGATAGCCACCATCCGACAGCCCCCTGTAGGCATATCGTGGACGATACCGACCGATGTCGGGA
>JASFIA010000435.1:0-3408 GCA_050122915.1 Desulfobacterales bacterium
TTCGGTGGGAAGGGATCGTCGGTCGGACGCCCGAGACGCGCCGCACCGCCAGATAACCCCTTCAAGAGGTGTGGGTCGTCCCGGCATTGATATTGGCCGGGTTCCATGGTAATCCCCGTGACCGTCCGTTTACAACCCATCAAACAACGGTTCCATGCCATGAGATTATTTGACAGCCATTGCCACTTGGACGACCGGGTTTTCGACGAGGACATTGATGCCGTTCTCGGCCGAGCCAGGGTAGCGGGAGTCGTCGCCATGATGGTGGTAGGAATCGACGAAACGGCCAGCCGCAAGGCAACGGGGTTGGCAGAGACGCATCCGGGGCTATTTGCGTCCGTGGGTGTCCACCCTCATGACGCCAAAAGCTGCAGCGAGGCCGTCCTGGATAGGATTTGTAAGGCGGCTGACCATCCGAGAATCAAGGCGTGGGGGGAAACGGGCCTCGACTTCAACCGGCTGTTCTCCCCACGCGGCGTTCAGGAGCGTTGGTTCATTCGCCAGATCGATAACGCCCGGGCCCTGGACCTTCCCCTGATCTTCCACGAGCGGGACAGCGGTGGACGATTCACGGACATCCTGAGGGCCCACGGTGGGCAGGATCTGAGGGGTGTGGTCCACTGTTTCAGCGGCACGCCCGCAGAGCTTAGGGATTATCTGGACCTGGGTCTATACATCGGCATTACGGGCATTCTCACCGTCAAAGGCCGGGGTGCGGAGCTCAGGGAGATGGTCACCGCCATTCCCGGCGACCGGCTTCTGGTGGAAACCGACGCCCCATACCTGACCCCGGTGCCCGAGCGGAACCGTTACCGCCGAAACGAGCCTGCCTTCGTCAAATCCACCTTTCTCAAACTCTGCGAAATCAGGGGGGAGCCGCCTGAAGCCCTCGCCTCGACCCTTTGGGACAATACCTGCCGTCTGTATGGCATTGGTGAGGCAGACCTACCCCCCCGCCATCGATGGGAGTGATGGACTGTCACCCCCGTCCCGAGGGGCGGGGTCGAAAGGCCCCAAGATCGGTGCGATCATGGATGCGCCATCAGGTGGGCGACCGCCGCCTCGATCCCATCCACCGACAGCTCGAACATGGAAAAGACGCCCTGAATCATCCGGACGGTCGGTATGCGGGTCCACATGGATTCGGGCAGCGGGTTGAGCCATGCGCAGTTGGGAAAGATTTCGGACAGATAGCGGAGCCGCTCGATGCTGGGTAGACCGCTTCTTTCCGAAAGGTAGATCGATCCATCGGTGGCCATGAGCTCCCATGGGCCCATGCTGGCATCACCCACGATGATGAGGCGGCTGTCGGGGTCGCCGCCGGCCAGGGCGTCCAGGGAAAGGGGTTCCTTGTAGCGGGTGGGGTCCCGCCATAGGGCATCGTAGATGGTGTTGTGGAAATAGACGGTCTGGATATCTTTGAACAGGGACCTGGCATGGACGAATAGGGTCTGGACCAGATGGACGTGGGGGTCCATGGACCACCCCCCGTTGTCGATGGCCAGGATAATCTTCAACCGGTCTTTCAGATCCCGGTCGAAAACGATCTCGATCTCCCCGGCATTTTTCATGGTCTGGGTGATGGAAGCCTCCACGTTGACCCTGTTCTTGGGACCCGAAGGCACCATGTGCCTCAGCCGCTTCAGGGCTTCCTTCATCATGGGGGCCGTGAGAGGGCCGTTTAGCGCATAATCCCGGTATCGGCGCTCCATGGCAAGCTTCACAGCCGATCGGCTGCGGGAGATTCCCCCCACCCGCATACCCCCGGGATGGAAACCGGAGTGCCCTACCGGCGACGTGCCTCCGGTGCCGATCCACCGACTGCCGCCATGGTGCGCCCCTGCCTGCTCCGCCAGACGGGCCTTGAAATAGTCGATCAGTTCCTCCGGGGTCAAACGGCCGAGCCGCTCCTCGTCCAGGCCCATGGCGTCGGCCAGCTGGCGGGGATTGCGGAGCCATTCCTCCAAAAGGGCCCGGGCCATATCGTCTATCGCCATCCCGTCGATGTCACGAAGGGCAGCGCCCTTGAACACGTGGGCAAACACCTGATCAAAGCTGTCGAAATACCGCTCGCTTTTGACGAGAATGGCGCGGGAAGCGGTGTAGAGCCCGTCGACGGATTGGACAAGGCCTTCGGACAGGGCCCGGTGCAGGGTTAGAAAGGCCGTCGGACTGACGGGAATGCCGGCGCTTTTCAGGCTGTAGAAAAAGTCTACAAGCATGACCCTTCACCCGTCCGGCAGCTTGCAGAATTGAAACTCATCGGGAGAATGTCCGGGCGGCCCTATCGTAATCCCTGCTTTTTTTGAAAAGCACCCCCAGGAATGGAGGCGTACCCTTCTGGAGCGTTTTCGGCCGGAAGTCGGGATCCGAAAGGAGGGCTCGAATCCAGTTGAGCAATTCGCGCGTTGCAGGCCGTTTTTCGATGTCTTCGAGCCTTCTCATCCGGTAAAAGGCGTCCACCGAATGCCCCATCAGCTCATCGCCGATATTGGGAAAATGGGCTTCGACGATTCGTCGCATCATGGGCGGTTCCGGGAATGCGATGTGGTGAAAGTTGCAGCGCCCCAAGAAGGGATCCGACAGGTCCCTCTTCGCGTTCGACGTGATGACGATCACCGGTCGGTGGCGGGCGTTGACCGTTCGGTCGATCTCAATGATGTCGAAGGTCATCTGATCGAGGACGTCGAGCATATCGTCCTGAAAATCGGTGTCGGCTTTGTCGATTTCATCGATCAAGAGCACGGTTCGCGTGTCCGACACGAAGGCTTGCCCGATTTTGCCCATTCGAATGTAGTCCTCGATACGACTCACATCACGGGTGGTATCGCCGAAGCGACTGTCGTTCAAGCGGGTCAGGGTGTCATACTGGTAAAGGGCATCGACCAGTTTCATGCTCGATTTGACGTTTAAAACGATAAGGGGCATGCCGAGGCTTTCGGCGATGGCGTGGGCCAGCATCGTCTTGCCGGTGCCAGGCTCGCCCTTGAGAAGCAGAGGCATTTCCAGGGCCATGCTGATATTGACGATGTCGGCCAACTCCGGGTCCAATACGTAGCAACTGGCGCCGGCGAATGAAGGCGATGCGGGTTGGGTCATTGGGGCAACCGTCCTTTGACCAGGCCCCAGGCCTCCCTGGCCCGCCGGGAAAGATCCCGGGTCAGGTCCAGGACCTTTCGGGCCCTGGGAATGCTGAGGGAGCCGGTGCCGCAGCTGGGGGTGATCAGCGACTGGTCGAGCAGACGCTGCCGAGGGTAGCCGATGGCGGCCGTCGCCTCGATTCTCTCATTCAACAATCCGTAAAGGCTGCCAACGGAGGCGTTATCGATCAACCGGTCGTCACCGGTGGGGACAATGCCCCAGGCAATCATTCCGCCCCTGTTCAAAAAAAACCGAATGGCCTCGGGA
>JASFIA010000436.1:0-3404 GCA_050122915.1 Desulfobacterales bacterium
CTTTCTCTCTCATCAGAGGGGTCAGTCGGCTGACCATGGACACCATGGAATAGGCACTGGCGCTCACTGCACTGAGGTATCCCGAGCGGCTGGTTTTTGTCAGCGGTTTCTTGACCTCAGGGCCGTTGGCCAGGGAGTGGATGACGATATCCAGTGGGCGATCGCCAAAATCGGACACCAGGCTCCCCGCCAGGCCGTCGATGGTAAAGTCGCCGACGTCCCGATAGCGTTTGTGGGTTCGGATCGCTTCCGGTACCTCCCCCAGGTGGTCGAAGGTTGCATCCAGTGGGTAGATCTTCTCGAATACGAGCTGGGAGCCGTCCGCCATCCGCCTGGAGCCGTCCAGTTTTCCCCGCTCCAGCATTTTGGTGAAAATGGCGTAGGCGGGCGGCCAGGTTCCGATGACCACCGACGCACCCGCCTCGGCCAGGGTTTTCGCAATGGCGAATCCATAGCCGTCGTCGTCGGCGACACCCGCAACCAGCGCCCGACGCCCTTCAAGGTCGATTCCGATCATTGGTCTCTCCTGCACAGGGGTTCAACACAACTTAAATCGCGGGTGCTTTCTTGCAAGTCCTTTTTGGCTCCTGTCTCCGGTTCCGACGAGGGCTTGCGACACTCCGTGTCCGGCATGTGAATGAAAATCCCTTCAGGTGGCGGCAGCCTGTTTTCTCGAAAGAATCCCTGAAACCATCCCAAACAGTTCCCATCATGTGTATGGAATATCCTTCATTCCATTGACAGCCGCTGATGAGAATGAATTGAATATATCTATATATATCAAGTATTTTTAATAATATTTTACGTTGGCACTGCCTTTGCTAAGGGGAGGAGTGAACGCCAGCCACAGAAGATCCCGGCCTGCCGGATGTGGATGGCATCACTGGCCCCCGGTGCTACCGGGGAAACTCGACAACAAAGGAGATTGAACAATGAAGAAGATGTGGAGCGTATTGCTTAGCGTGATGTTGCTGACTGGCGCGGTATGGGGCGTCGCTATCGCAGCCGACGAGGTCGTCATCATGGGCACCGTCAACGAGGAAAACCTGCTGGTGAACGAGAGCGGGGAAGCCTTTATCCTGGCGGAGACCGATGAAGGAATTGAAGTCAAATCCATGGTTGGTAAAAAAGTTCAGGTGACGGGCACCGTTGAAGAGGCCGATGGCCAGAAAACCGTGACCATCACCGAATATGAAGTGATGGAATAAGCGTGCCACCCGGCAACGGGTGATCACTGAATTGGAATATAGACACAGGGCACTTGAGAACCGGGAGGCGTCAGTTTCGCCTCCCGGTTCTTGTCATTGGGGTCCCGGCGACGTCTTCAACAGAGGGTGATCCGTTCGGGGCCAGACCGGCGCGTCTCCCTTCTCAGCTTCCATCCCACCGCGTTCGATTCCGAGAGGCGTTTCCGTGACCTTCGCTCAGTCGTCCCGAAACGTGTCGGGGGCGAGCCCGTGCTTTCTGAGCAGCGCGTAAAAATCCGCCCGGTATTTCCCCGCCATCTTAGCCGCTTGGCTGATATTTCCCTTGGTGAGTTCCAGCAGTTGAACGATATAATTTTTTTCGAAGGCTTCTTTGGCGTCCTTCAACTGGGGAATCCCGTCGGCGCTTACCGTTTCGGTTGGTATGAGATCGCTTGAAATAACCGGGCCATCTGCCATGGCAACGGCGTATTCGATGGCGTTCTCCAGTTCGCGGACGTTTCCAGGCCACGGAGCGGACAACAGCTGCTGAAGGGCCCCGGGTGAAAACTCCTCGATGACCTTTCCGCTTTCCCCGCAGATTTTTTTCAAAAAATATCTGGCCAGGGGCAGGATATCCTCCCTGCGCTCCCTCAGGGGCGGCAGTTTTATCGGGATCACATGAATCCGGTAGAACAAATCCTCCCTGAACCGGCCGTCTTTGACGAACTGTTCCAAATTTCGGTTGGAGGCGGCGATGATACGGGTGTCCACCGTGATGGTTCGGGAACTGCCCAGGGGGTAAAATTCCTTCTCCTCCAAAATCCTCAGGAGCTTGGCCTGCATGGTTAGAGGCATTTCCGATATCTCATCGAAAAAGAAGCTGCCCCCGTGGGCGCTTGCAAAGTGACCGATGCGTTTTCGATCCGCCCCGGTGAACGCCCCTTTTTCATAGCCGAGAAGCTCGCTTTCCAGAAGGGTTTCAGGAATGGCTGCGCAATTGATGGCGACAAAGGGCCCGTCTTTCCTGGGACTGACCAGGTGAAGGCTTTTGGCGATGAGCTCTTTTCCGGTGCCGCTCTCCCCTTGGATGTAGACATTGGCGTCGGTTTCCCCGGCCATGGCGACCTGTTCCATCACCCGGCGCATTTGATCGCTGCGGGCCACGATACGATCGAATCCGTATTGTTCCCTGACCATTGACCGCAGTCTTCTGACTTCGCGGCTCAGACGGCTTTTTTCGAGGCAACTGTCGATTTGGATCAGCAGCTCCTTGCCGTCGAACGGTTTGGTCAGGTAGCTGCAAGCCCCCCGCTTCATGGCATCGACCGCGCTGTGGATGGTGCCGTAGGCGGTTAGAATAATGGCGGACAGGTGGGGATGATTCTGCTGGAGCCGCTCCATTAGGTCGACCCCGCTGTCGTCTCCCAGCTTGAAGTCGATGACCGCCAGGTCGATATGGGCGCAGGTGGCCTTGTCGAGGGCGTCGGCAGCGCTGCCTGCGGTTATGACTTGATAGCCCCCGGAGGTCAGGCGCATCTCGATGACTTTTAATATGCTGGCATCGTCGTCTACAGCCAGTATGACGGTCGGCTCTGAAGTCATGGCTCAGCGGGGCGGAGAACTCTTGGGGGTGAGAGGATCCTCCGCCCCCAGATCTACCGCCTTTAGTTGCTCGATCTGTTCCTCCAAAGCCTTTATTTTCCGGGAACGTCTGGAAAGTTCCTTATTCAGGCCTTGAATCAGTTTGGCGTCCGTGCCGGTTTGTTGGCGAAGACCGATCAGTTCCCCAAGAACGGCAGACCACGCCCGAGCCTCGGTCGCCAAAGGGGACTCGGGAAACTCGGCCGCCAGAGCTTCGAAAGACGTCAATGCTTCTGTTGGATCCGAGGCCGGGTTGTCGGGGTGAATCCTGGCCATCCCAAGAAGGTACAAGGCGCGATCGCCGAGGGATTCTCTGCAGCAGGCCAAAACCCTGGTTGCGCCGTAAAGGGCGTCGGCGGCGTTGCCGCTGTCGAGTTGGGTCTCGGCGTCGTCGAGGATAGCCGTGCCCCCCGTCGTCTGCAAGGTCGCCTGCGGGTTTTCGGAAAGGGTGCCGGTGGTATCGGCGTCATCTTCAGACGATTCGGCGGTATTCGGGATGTCCATGGCGACGGGTGTCTGCGATGATGACGGCAGATGCTGACACCCGGAGAGCCAGCCGATCATCCAGGACAGACA
>JASFIA010000437.1:0-3391 GCA_050122915.1 Desulfobacterales bacterium
GACAAAACAGATGAAGCCTGTAAGAAGGCTGATGGAAAGGGTCAGGTTGCTGAAGAGGGTCAGGTCCACCATGGGGTGAAGGCGCCGTTTCTCTTGAATAACAAATGCGGTCATCCCTATCGGCCACAGGCAGATCAATCCCCACGAGGCAGGGGTTGCAAACCCCTGCCGCTGTCCGATGCTCAATCCCGCGAGCAGGGAAAAAATGCTAAAAAACAGGGTTAGCGCTCCTCCATAGTCGAAAGGCGGGCAGGTAGAGGGTTTCAAATTCGGCAGGTAGCGCCTTGTCAACAGCCACCCGGCGGCTCCAAAGGGGAGATTGACGTAGAAAATCCATCGCCACGACAGGGTTCCCACGATAGCGCCGCCCACTGCCGGCCCTGTCGCAATAGCGACAGAGACGACCGCGCCGATCAGCCCCAGTGCCTTTCCCCTTTCCCATGGCGGAAAAGCCTCGGTTAAGATTGCCGCACCGAGAGCCATCATCATGGATGCTCCCGCGGCCTGAATCACCCTGCACGCGATGAGCCAGTAGACTGACGGGGCCGCACCACAGAGCGCCGAACCCATGGTGAAAACGATGAACCCCCAAGAGTAGACGGTTTTTTTCCCCAGGATGTCCGCCAGGCGCCCCATGGCCAGCATGGAGGCGGTGATGATCAGCAGATAGGCCATTACCACCCACTGCACCGTGGCAAAATCCGTTTCCAGTGCGCGGACCAGTGTCGGCAGGGATACATTCACGATGCTGCCGTCGAGGGTGGCCAGAAAAACGCCGGTACCCACCGCTGCCATGGCATGCCATTTGTGTCGAAAGTCCGTGCCGTCGATGGCGGTTTATCTCCCTCACGAATGCAAGGCCGATGGGGGGAAGGGGTCCGGAGGGTAGGCGATGGCCTTGATGGCTGGCGAAGGGATGAGGAGGGCTGAAGGCATGAACCGCGGGCGGGTTGCCTTGACATGGCCAAATCGGCCCCTCGCGACCCTTAGGTATTGTCGATGCCATCAGAGCATGGCGGGGCCTGGGCGAAATGCCATCCACGGCGAGGGGAGACGCGGCGACGCTTCCCGAAACGGAGTGCCGGACGGTGCCTGGAGAGGCCGTTTCAGACAATCGCCGACCCGACGGCCTCCTCGATTCTGTCCAGATGCCACTTCCAATGCTCCCATCGATCCAGGCGGTACCGCTCCCCAGCAGCCTCGATGTCGGCAATCAGTCCGACCGGATAGTTTTCGAGTTCTCGGTTGATCCTTTCTGCCGTTGAGCACGCGAGGCTTGCGGATGCGCGCGGGCTGACAGCTCGCAACAAGGGCAGAAGCGATTCGTTGGTGATTTCGATATCGATGGGGGATAGCTCCACCTTGCCTGTGGATCGCCATCGTCTTAACAACACTAAAGACCGATGGTCCCAAAAGGCCAGATGGGCCAAGGTCACCGCCACTGTCCAGCCGTCCCCGATCGGACGGTCCAGTTCCTGGTCCGTCAACGTGTTCACCAACCGGTGCAATCGTTGAAATTCCCGCTTGTTCGCGTCGACAAAAGGCCGTTCCATCCCGCCTCCTCTGGTCAAGTCCCGGCACCCATTCCGCAATAGCCTGTTCTTGCACAGGAGCGTCGATCCGGCCGGCAGCCGGGGGATCGACCGCTCTTGTGAAAACCCATTGCCAGTCTAACCGAACCCGATCTAAAGTCAATGGATCTTCCCGTGGCACGGGGGCGCCGCCGTCCCCGTTAGAAAAGGATGCCGTCAAGGAGGGCTGCCTTCCCGAACGGCATGGGCGGCACTGATGGCAGGGGTTGATCATTGGTGAGTAATCTGAAAGTGTGGTAACCGATCCCTGACGCTATCCGGAAACGCAACCCGGCGCAGGGGCCGCTTCCCGGCTGGACGGGGGGCAATCGACGACCACGGTGATGGGTATGTCAGGCGATGGGCCGAAAATGCCAATCGGTCGAGGGGGCAATGCCGGCATCCGAAGGGGGGTATCCAATGGAAAAGAAAATGCGCGTCATGAGCGAGAAGCCGCTCAATGCCGAGACGCCGGTCAGCCGCTTGAGGTCATGGATCACCGCCAACGCGGTTTTTTTCGATCGCAACCAGGGCCAGATTCCGACATCGCCGGTGGATATGGACCAGTGGCGGCTGTCGGTCAACGGTGAGGTGCAGTCCCCGCTTCACCTGCGCTACGAGGCGCTGCTTCGGATGCCAAAGGCAACCGCTGCCAACACTCTCGAGTGCTCCGGGAACGGCCGTTCCCTTTTGGAGTCCAAATCCCGGGGAAACCCGTGGACCATCGGAGGCGTTGGAAATGCCGTCTGGGGCGGCGTATGGCTGAGGGACGTACTGGCCTTGGCACGGCCGACCCGTCAAGCCCGGCATGTGGCCTTCGAGGGTTTCGACACCCCTCTGGGGTCGGCCAAGATTTCTTTCATCCGCAGCATCCCCATTGAAAAAGCCCAGGACTCGACTCTATTGGCATACGAAATGAACGGAGACGCCCTGCCACTGAAGCACGGTCATCCTCTCAGAGCGTTGGCTTTGGGCTGGACGGGCGCCAATTGCGTCAAATGGCTCCGAACCATCACCCTGATGGATAAGCCCTTTGAAGGGTTCTTCATGGACAAGGTGTACCGAAAATTCCAGAAGGGGCAAAATCCCCAGGACGGTGAGATCGTCACCGGCATCTCCCTCAAGTCCGTCATCACCCAGCCCGAAAACGGCGAGGTGCTGGAGAAAGGCTGCATCGTGGTATCGGGGGCGGCCTATGCAGGCGAATCCTCGGTGGAACGGGTTGATGTGTCGGTCGACGGCGGCGCCAGCTGGCGGCCAGCCTCTTTTGTGGGCCCCAATGAACCGTTTGCCTGGCGCCACTGGCAGTTTCTGTGGACGGTGAACGAACCCGGCGAGGCGACCCTGATGGCCCGGGCAACGGACAGCGCCGGTCGCTCTCAGCCCATGCGTGCGGAGTGGAATGTGCTGGGCTACGGAAACAACGGGGTGCGGGAGCACGCCGTCCGGGTGGTCGTCCGATAGCATTCGTGACGTTCACCCTGGTCGACAGACCGCCCCCAGCCGACCCTCAAGCGAAATGGCTCGGCTCGATGCCGTATTTCTTCAGCCGGTATTGAAAGGTGGATCGGGGCAGGCCGAGCAGACCCGCAGCACCGTTCCTGCCACCCACCTTTCCCTTTGTCCGGGTGAGCGCGTTGACGATATGGCGCCGCTCGACTTCCTCAAGTGAAATCACCTGCCCCTGGTAGGCTTTGTCCGGATCCCCGGTCAGATCGATCAGTTTCTCGATATCGTTTGAATTGATGGTCTTTCCCGGCCACTGGATGAGAATCCGTTTGACGAAATTCTTGAGCTCTCTCACGTTGCCGGGCCAGTGA
>JASFIA010000438.1:0-3387 GCA_050122915.1 Desulfobacterales bacterium
AGGCGTATACCGAGTTTGGCTCTACGTCTTCATGGTGGGCCGCAATCGCATGGACGATCTTGGAGGACTCACCAAATTTCTTGGCCAATTTAGAGCCGATCGTTGCGTGGGGTCCCTCAACTTCATGATCGATTGCCTTTCCGATGTCGTGGAGCAATCCCATGCGTCTGGCCGTCTTTTGGTTAAGGCCGAGCTCTGCCGCCATGATGCCGCATAAAAAACCGACCTCCACTGAATGTTGAAGGACATTCTGAGCATAGCTGGTGCGAAATTTCAGCATGCCCAAATGCCGCACCAGTTCGCCGTGAAGATTGTGGATGCCCATATCGAAGGCCGCCTGTTCGCCCGCCTCTTTGATGGCCTGATCAACCTCGACCGTTACCTTTTTGACGACATCCTCAATTCTGGCGGGATGAATCCGACCATCGGCAATGAGCTGCATCAGAGACAGGCGGGCGATTTCTCTTCTAACCGGGTTGAAACCGGAGAGGATAACCGCCTCAGGAGTGTCGTCGATAATGAGATCGATACCCGTAGCTGCCTCGAGGGCTCTGATGTTACGTCCTTCCCTGCCGATGATCCGCCCTTTCATCTCATCGCTTGGCAGTTGAACGACTGAGACTGTTCGTTCGGCGACATAATCACCGGCATAGCGCTGGATGGCCGTCGAAATGATTCGTTTTGCCCTTTTGTCAGCCTCTTCCTTTGCCTCGTTTTCGATGCGCTTGATCAGCTTTGCGCCTTCGTATCGAGCGTCGTTTTCCATAGCCCGCAGCAGCAAATCCTTTGCCTGCTCAGCCGTCAGACCGGAGATCTTTTCGAGCTGAAGCCGCTGCTGCTCGACGAGGGCCTGGTATTTTTGTTCAGATTGGTCGAGCTGCTCTTGGCGACTGCTGAGCTGTCGCTCTTGTATGGACAGCTCCTTTTCACGCTTGTCCACCTGATCGAATTTGCGATCAATGTTTTCCTCTTTCTGCATCAACCGGTTTTCACGCTTCTTCAACTCGGTACGCGTATCTTTGGTATCGGCGTCAAAGTCGCTTTTCATTTTGAAAAGCACGTCTTTGGCTTCTATCTTAGCCTCTTTGACGATGGTATCTGCAGTATGTTGGGCATCTTTCATGATCAAAGCGGCCTGATCATCGGCAGCTTTGATTCTTTGGGCCAGCATGAACCCCTTGATCCAAAATGCAATGGCAAATCCGGCACCAAACCCACCGGCACCGATAAGCAAAAAAGTCGTATTCATTAGCTTGCTCCCGACGGAGTGTAATGGGTAAGCCCTGCCCACCCATCGTCAAAGAAGCGATTGATAAATACATCTGCTTCTTATTGTCGGCGGACGGGGCCTCTGGATTAAAACATACCGATGTGTGATGCGTCATCGGTAATCGTCAACACTGGAGGCGTTGTCTGTATCAACAGAAAAAGGTCAGGGAGGATTTCCGGCTGATCGGACGCCGCAGACATTCGCTGCCATCGAAGACGACCAGTATTTCGTCTTGCCGGCAGACCCAGGCACTATGGCCATCGGAGGCGGGGAAGGAACCCCTGCGCTGTGCCGTGTTGGCAGGCCTTTGAACCAAGGGTTCAAGGTGGGGACCGTTTAGTTTCTTTAGGCTTTTCTGTACGGGCAGAACTTGCACACCAAAACCAGTGATGGTCCCCGAAATACATACTGTTGGGTCAAAGGATTACTTCCAATCACGAGCACGGCAGGGGCTGATGATACTATTCCAAGAACGTACAGATAGAAGTTAGCTTTATGTTGGTACCCGACGCTCGCACAGCGGCATGGTGACTCGCTGACGGGCGTGATTGCTGGAACGCTACGTACCGGAAAACTGCCGAACACTTGAATCGACTCGGTTTTTCAAATGGGTCGATTTATCCGAAACCAGTTCGGTTAACACTTTCATTTCATTCTTCAACTTGACGTGTTCGTCTGCAATATTCAATGCCGCCACAAGCAACATTTTAAATTTGCTCAGTTCTCCATGGGGCCCAGATTGATGGGATTCGACTTTCCTGACCTCATCCATCAGACAGTTGGCCACTTCGTCAGGCTGGCCGCTTTCGGTTTCCGCCTTGAAGGTATAAGGCTGTCCAAATAGATTTATGGTAAGAAGCTGTTCCAACTGAATACGGTTTGCACCTTCTTGAAAAGTTAAGCTATGGTGAGCCTATCGCTATCAGGCCCCCGCAATGTCCTCAAGCTTCAAGAGAAGCTGGTCAATACGGGATCGGATCGCCTCTCTCTCAGCTCTGTATCGATTGTCCGCCTCAGCCTTTGTTTGAAGCTCCTCCTCTAATCGTTCTATTTTTTGGGCCAACTCGATATTGGCAGCATCCTTGGCCCGGCACAGATCAATGAGCTGTTCAACTTTGGATTCTATCGTCTCAAACTGCTGAATGATGCGATGATCATCCACGGTCTACTCCTCCATATAAAATGACCATAATATGCGGATAAGGATAAAGTCAAGCAATATTGGCGTCTTGCCGATCCATAGCCTTTTCGGCAGCCCGCAAGTCCTCCTGACTGTTGATACCCGAGAATTCAACAGGGTTTTCGCCGACACTAACACCCACTGGCTTGGCATTCTGATAGGCGATACGAATGATATCCGTCAGGTAGAATTCCCCCTGGGCGTTATCGGTCTTTAAATCGGCCAATGCCGATTGCAAGAACCCTTTGTTTACACAGTAGATGCCGGTATTGATCAAACCAATCCTTTTTTGCTCCTGATCGGCATCGGCCTCCTCGACGATACCGACGACGCCACCGTCGTCGCCTCTCAGAATCCGGCCATAGCCCGTCGGATTCTCCAGTTCGACCGCAAGCACGGAAACGGCTCTGCTGTTTCCAATGTGGTCATCCACAAATTGACTCAGGGTATCGAGAGTCAGCAGCGGCACATCACCACAAAGGATGATAATCTGTTCGCATGATGGCGGAATGCTATCAATGGCACACATGACCGCATGTCCGGTTCCCAGTTGCTCGGCCTGCAGCGCATAGTGAGCCCCTCCTTCGGCCGAAACAATGGCCTTAACCCTCTCCGCCTGATGCCCAACGACCACCACCACATTATCGCCGGCAATGCGCCTTGCCACATCGACCACATAAAGGATCATCGGTCGACCCTTGAGTTCATGGAGAACCTTGGCTCTATCTGATTTCATTCGGGTGCCGAGGCCTGCGGCCAAGATCACTACCGACACGCGGTTGGAAAAATTAGACATTATTCTCTGTTGTCCCCGATTTGACCCTTATGGAACCGTTTTACTCAGAATCGGTTGACGAAAACGAACCAAACGATGATCTTTGGTTTGCAAGGGGCGGGCAAGGCCACAACCTCGTCACTCCGCTGCCCCCTCCGCCCG
>JASFIA010000439.1:0-3384 GCA_050122915.1 Desulfobacterales bacterium
GCTCAGGAGCGCGTTCGCCGTCTTCAGCGCGATGCGGTCGCTGGTCAATCCGGCTGACAGGAACCGATCCATCGCCTTTTGATGGAAGTTGTCGATGCAATGCTTGCTCCCCCGCTGTCCAAGGGTCGCCAGGGGGGAGTCCTTGCCCGATACATCCAGAGGGCAGGAATCGGCAAAACGGGGACTGACATGGAAGAGGGTGATGGTGATGTCCGGGGCGCCCGCCAGCATGCTGCTCAGATGTTCCGTCGCCCTTAGGGAATTCTCGGAGCCGTCCACCGCCAGCAGAATCGAACGGAAAACCACCGAGCCTTCCACCACCCATATCGGGAGCATCCCTCCGGATTCCAGTAGGCCCGCGGTAACGCTTCCCATGAATACGGACTTTAATCGGCTGATCCGCCTGCGGCCGATCAAAATTGCCGCACAGCGGCGCTGCTGGGCGACGGTCAACAGGTCCTTGGCCGTCCCCTGCCTGTGTTCGACCCGGTGAATATCGATCCGATCGGAGGGGATGCCGGCTGCGGTCATCAGACGGTGACAATCGCCAAGGATATCCTCGGGCCCGTGGCCGCTATCGGCCTTGTGGTCTCCATCCCGCCGGCCGGCGCCATGGGGGGGGGTGTCGGCCTCACCCCTTGAAAGGAACGGTGGTTCGATATGGCAGAGGGTGAATGTGACAATGGGAATCTTCAGGCCTAAACTGATGCCGTATCGGACAGCCTGTTCGGAGGGGGGAGATCCATCGACGGCCACCAGCAGGTTGTGATTCATGGGGCACCTCGATCCTTTGGTTTTGACCGGATGCGTCACCGATAGACGGTGAACCGCAGACCTGAATTTCCCAATCCTCGTCGTGGAGATGAGGCTCGCCGCTTTCACCGGAGCACGCCGCTTCAGCAGTCACCATCAAAACGCCTTCTCCCCCGCTTTTCGGCGCTGCTGCTCGCGGTCTTGTTGCTCAGCGATCTCTCTCTTCAGCATGGTTTCGATGTTCCGGGTGAACACGATCCGAAACCGGTAGACGGGGGTGCCAAATCGGTTCGGTGACACCGAGGCGAAGAGAAGATCCGTATGGTCTTCCCACCAGAGGGTCTTGGCATCGTCGTCGCCCCACTGGATGGTCCGGGGGGGGCCGTATTTTTCGATCAGGGTATCCAGTATGGCCGGTCCGACTCCGGCCGGCTCGATTCGGAAAAGCAGCGGACGTTTGGTGTGATTGGAGAATACCAGTTCGACGTAGTCGAAGGGGGTCTCCATTTTATGGGCCCGCCGGTACATCAATACGAGTGTGTCGTGCTCCTTTCTCTCGCCGAATGGGGCGTTCAATGCCCGATTGAGCCGATCGATCTCGGGGAAATGGTCAGCGAGGAACCCCTTGTAGTTGAATTCCAACGTAATGGGCAACCGATACCCAATGGCATCGGAGCCCAGTTGACCTTGAAGATCCCTGCGGAGGGCGTCATCGATTTGGGTGTTGACGCCCACATCAAAGAACGTGAATCCGGCAGGGCTTTCCGCCGCCGGCACTTCCCCCGGCCGGTCGTCGGAGATCGAGCCGCTGTTCCACACCCCATAGCCGACCAGCGTGAGGATGACCACACCAACGGCGGCGATAGCCGCCGGAATCGGGCGTATTGTTCCCAACCGTTCACCTCGAAGACCAGTCCATGATTGAATGCCTACGGTATCCTTGCATAACCATAGTAAAACAAATCAGGCCGGTTGGGAAGCGATTCGGGGCCGAATGGGTCACCCCACGCAGACGTCCCCGCGGGAAGCCCTTTCCTGCCGGCGATCCAAGGCTGTCGGCAGGGAGTAGACAAGTCGCCGTCTGGCCCGCAAGACGGGGTCGATCTATATGCCCGCAGGCTGTGCGTCGTCCTTTTCGACGCTTTTGGGAACCCCTTCGTGGGGTGTCCAACCCGTTCGATACTGACTGGGATCCCTGTTGGCCTTGAGGATCTCGATGCTGTTTTTCAAGCCCTTGTAAAGTCTGGCGGTCTCGAGTGCCATACCGGAGATCTGGGCCACGGCCTGAACGAAATTGACGTCGTCGAGGGTCACCTCCCAGGGTTCGGAGGTGTAAACCCGGATGGCGCCCACGGGCTTTTCCCTTGCAATGATGGGAACGGATAAAATGGATGCAATGCCTTCTTTTTGGGCCTCCGCAGGATATTGAATCCGTGGATCATCGGCCACATTGCTGATGGCGACCGGACCGTCTTTCAGCGAATCGGCAATGGATCGAAGGGCGTTGATCGGGCCTTTGTCCAGATACTCGTCGCTCAGACCCGCGGAGCTAACCAGCTTGAGTTCCTGGCTTTTGTTGTCGATGAGAAACAACGCCGCGCCTTTGGCCAAAAGCGCGTTTCGAAGACCTGAAACCACCAGGAGGGTGACATCTTCGAAATCTCTGGACTGGGAAATGTGTTGGGTGATTTTCAACAGGGTGTCGTAGTTGGTCAGGCGCTTTTTCATGGTACCTCCTCGTTGGGTTGGCGGTTTTGGATCGGAGGTATTCAAACAGGAAATCAGGGCTCCACGGACGATGCAGTCCAACGCTCGGTATTTCAACAGCTTTGGCCGGATGCCCCTGGTGTGTGGACTCCTTTCTTTCCTGTTGTTGCAATGGCCAGATTGGTGTTTTCCCTTCGAGAAACCGGCACATGAGAAGGCTGTGGGCGCTGTCGGAAGCCTGAGCCGATAGCCGAATGGGGGGTGTCGGGTTGAAGTGGAGGCGGAATCGAAAGGGCGCCCAGGGGGAAGTCAGAACCGATACTTAAGCGTCCAGTCCCGGAAGTGACAAGGGTCTATTCGACGGGCGGAGATATATTGGTAAAGAGAGGCCTTGGCCCCAATCGGTTACAGTAATATTGACCAGACGGCTGGTAGCGGCAGCTGATACGCTTGGGAGTGACGCCGGGAATCGGTTTTCCCGGGGCGGCGCGGTCCTGCCCCCCATCCGATTGACGGGAGGGAAGGGGGGAAATCGGCCGGCAGCCGACGGAAAGATCGGGGCTTTAAGGGTTTATTGGGGTCGGATCCAGTCCGACAATCAAATAATCGGCGTCGTCGACCGTGACAGTGCCTCGGTCGATGCTGCCGGGGATTTCGGGAAGGATGACCGTGTAGGGCATCCGGCTTATGTCCGAGATTCGGGTGGGGATCCCGCCTTTTCGGGCATGGCCCGTACCGGTGATGATGACAAGAGTGGTCGTGGGCCTCGTCGATAAAAACTCGACGGCATTGGCCGCCATGGCCTTGTCCCAGACGAGTTGCGCTTCACAAAAGTGGGTGAAGTTCATGCCCCCGTGGCCATGAGCGCCATGGGCGGCCTTGATGAACGCCATGTAAGCATCGTCCACCTCGCAGGTCACCATC
>JASFIA010000440.1:0-3384 GCA_050122915.1 Desulfobacterales bacterium
AACCTCTGGCCAGTCTCACAACTTCGGCGGTCTATAGCATCTGCATTTAATTGTTGTCAAAAGGTTTTTGGTCATGCCTCGGATGATGCCGTTTCAATCTTTTTGGTATCCCCTGCCGGACTCGGGGCTGAGCCTTTGGTAAGGCTGGGGGATTCGTTTTTCATCATGCACTGTCCGTTCAAAACGGCGCCGGCTTCGATGGTGATGACCGGAGCCTCTACGTCTCCATGAATTTTTCCCGGAGGGAAAAGCTCGATTCTCTCCTTCGCCTGCACCGAACCGTGAATCTCACCCATGGCGATGACCCTGCCAACAGAAATATCCGCCTTGATTACAGCGCTTTCCCCAATGATCAGGGTGCCTTCTCTGCCGGTGATCTTACCGTCGATATGGCCGTCCAGCCGAACCGTCCCTTCAAAATCCAGGAGTCCCTCGATTCGGGCGCCGCTCCCCAGAAAGGTGGTGATGGAATCAGAGGCGGCGTCTTTACCATTTCGCTTTTTCATATGGCTCTCCTTGAATGCATACCGTTGAGACGTGTGTGTGATGTCGTCACATCATTCGCCGTTCCTGCAAGTGAATTATTCATACATGAATCGTCGCATACTGATGTTCATGAGGATGCCAACAGAGATGAGGGTGGTCAGCATTGAGGACCCGCCATAACTAATAAATGGCAGCGGGACGCCAACCACCGGCATCAGGCCCATTACCATGCCGATATTGATAAAAACCTGCCACGAAATCATGGCCGTCAGCCCCACGGCCAAAATGGTCCCGAAAGGATCGCGGCAGCTATGGGCGATGTTGAGGGCCCAGAAAAGAAAAAGGAGAAAGACGAGGACCAAGGCTACCGAACCGGAGAACCCCCATTCTTCAGCTAGTACTGAGAAAATGAAATCGGTATGCTGTTCCGGCAAAAAAGACAAGGCGTTCTGGGTGCCCTTTAAAAACCCCTTGCCGGTGAGCATTCCTGATCCGATGGCAATCTTGGACTGAATAATGTGATAGCCGGTGCCCAGGGGGTCGCGGTCGGGGTTGATGAAAGTGAGAATCCGCTGCTTCTGGTAGTCCTTGAGCAGAAACAACCAAACCGGCAGCGCCATAGCGAGCCCTCCGCCGATCATGATGGCAAGCGACCGCTTTTCAATCTTCACGAAAAGCGTGATCGACGCGGCGATGAGACCGAGAAGCCCGGCAGTCCCCAGATCCGGTTGTCGGAGAATCAGGACGAAAGGGATGAGAACATAGAGGACGGGATAGCGGAGGCGCCAGAGATCGAACCCCTCTGCAGTGGCGTAACGGGAATAAAAACGGGCCAGAACAATAATGACGCCGACCTTGACCAATTCGGAAGGCTGGATGGAGGCAGGGCCAATGGCAATCCAGCGGCGGGACCCCCCGACATATTTACCGAAAAACATCACCCATAAGAGCAAGAGAATGCACACCCCCCAGATGAGATGGGCGTATTTTTCCAGCAGCTTGTAGCTAAAGAATTGGCCAGCCCCGAGGATAACGAGACCGATGGCAAACCAGATCATCTGTTTGGTCATCAATGCCTTTTGAGCGGTCGGCATCCCAGCGTTGACCGCGCTGTAAAGAGCGACCATTCCAAAGCAGCCCAAGAGTAGAGTCAGGCAGAGAAGCCCCCACTCAAAATTCTGTAAATACCGTCGATCAACCATTGCCCGCATCTCCTCGTGAAGGAAGATGGTGAACGGCGGCAGGAGCCGTCGGCAGAAGGAGCTCTTCTTCAGGGCCGAGATAGGTGTTGACCAGCTCTCTGGCAATGGGGGAGGCTGTGCTGCTTCCGTGCTCACCGTGCTCCACGATCACGGCGATGGCAATTCGAGGGGCATCCGAGGGAGCGTAGGCCACAAACCAGGCATGGTCTTTGAATTTCCTGACATTCTCCGCCCCCGGCCTGTCTTCAAGCTTCTCTCTGCTCACCACCTGGGCGGTACCGGTTTTCCCGCTGATATCGATCGTTTTTAATTTAGCCACCCGCGCGGTTCCCCGCTCTCCGTTGACCACTTCCCACAGGCCAGTGCGAACCCAGTCAAGGGTGGCCGGACTAATGGGCAGCCGGCCGGTAATCTCCGGCGATTGCTCGTGAATTACCTGCCGATAAGGAGACACCACACGCCGGATGACGTGGGGTCGATACCGGTCACCACCGTTTGCCACCGCCGCCGTCAGAACGGCCATCTGAAGGGGCGTAACCAAATTGAATCCCTGCCCGATGGCAATTGATAGGGTTTCTCCCCCCTGCCAGGGTATCCCGAAACGACGCATTTTCCAGTCGGAGGTCGGTATGAGACCCGCTTCTTCGTTGTCGAGTTCAATGCCCGTGCGCTGGCCGAGCCCGAACGCCTTTGCATACCAAGCCAGCCGGTCGATGCCCAACCGCTGCCCCACCTGGTAGAAATAGACATCGCAGGACTGGGCGATGGCCTTGACCAGATCAACTTCGCCGTGTCCCCAGCGGCGCCAGCAGCGGTAGGTCCTGTTCCCAAACCGATAATGGCCAGGGCAGAAGATCGTCTCATCCGGTGTGATCACCCCCTCCTCCAAACCGGCAGCGGCCGTAACGATTTTGAAGGTCGACGCCGGGGGATAGGTGCCCTGGATTACCTTGTTCTCTAGTGGCCGGTAAGGGTTGTTGATCAGTTCGGTCCAGGACTCCCGGGACATGCCGGTGATGAAATCATTCTGGTTGAAAGAGGGGCTGCTGGCAAAAGCCAGGATCTCTCCGTTGTTGGGGTCCAATGCCACGACGGCGCCTGCCTCGCCTTCCAGCAAGGATTCGGCTTTCAGCTGAAGATCTCTGTCGATGGTCAGAATGAGGTCATTGCCCGGCTGGGCCGACACCGTTTTCAACACCCGCATCACTTGGCCGTTGACGTTTACCTGGACCTGACGACCGCCGCGCTTGCCCATGAGCAGTTCGTTGACGGATCGTTCGACCCCGAACTTGCCGACCAGATCCCCGCCTCTTGCGCCGGCATATCGGGGCATCTTCAACTCGGTCGGACTGATTTCTCCCAGATACCCAAGCAGATGGGCGGCCATTCCCTCGTCGATGTAGTAGCGGAGCAGTCTGACCCCGACGTCGATACCGGGCAGATCGTAACGCCTCCCCTCGATGGCCGCCAGGACATCCCTGCCGATGTCTCGCTTGAGCATCACCGGTTTGAGCCACCCGGTGGATCCGCCCGCTTCAATCCTCTCGGTAAGACTGTCCGCAGGTTCCTGAAGATAGCCAGCCAGCCGCATAACCGTCGCGTCCAGCGGTTTGGCGTCTTTCAGGTGAATGCTCAGATCGAATGACGGACGGTTGTCCACAAGCAGGCGCCCGTTTCGATCGTAGATGACCCCACG
>JASFIA010000441.1:0-3378 GCA_050122915.1 Desulfobacterales bacterium
TTTCTGAATCTCTTTTTGAGATTTTGTCAATTCAAAGTCCATGCTTGCCCTCCGCAAAAAATAATTTTGATCCGGATCAACGACCACCCGCACAGCGGGTGGCTTGGATTTTACCGCCATAGGCGGTAAAGGACAGGGGCGCGAAGTGCCCCAATCGTTGAAAACAATGCGGTGGAACCGGGTGCGCTGCACCCGGCCGGTTTACAAACAACCACCTAGTTTGGAAAACCCAATTAACATAAGCCTGCTGGCTTTTCAAGGAGTTTAAAACCCTCTTGACTGAAGGCTCAAACTAACTTAATTTAAAAAATCCGACCTGCTCGGGGCAGGGTTGAAATTCGAACGAAAAGGAGCTGACACAAATGCCGTATTCAGTTGCACTTGCCGGCAAAGGTGGAACAGGCAAAACCACCATGGCCGGTATGCTTATAAAATATTTAATCCAAAAAGAAAAAACACCGATTTTGGCCGTGGATGCCGATTGCAATGCCAACCTCAATGAAGTTCTCGGTGTCGAAATTGCCGACACCCTCGGAAACGCCCGGGAAGAGATGAAAAAAGGCGATGTCCCCAGCGGTATGACCAAAGATATCTTCATGGAAATGAAGCTCGAGGAGTCCCTGGTGGAATCGGAGGGGTTTGACCTGGTCGTCATGGGCCAACCGGAAGGCGCCGGCTGTTATTGCGCCGCCAACTCCCTGCTGGCAAGATTTCTGGAACAGTTGACCGACAACTACCCTTACCTCGTCATGGACAACGAAGCAGGCATGGAACACATCAGCCGATTGACCACCCGCAACGTGGACATTCTGCTGATCGTCGCAGATGCCTCGCGACGGGGGCTTCAAGCCGCGCTTAGGATCGACGCGCTGGTCAAAGAGCTCAATATCGGCGTTGAAAAAACCTATCTCGTTATCAATCAGGCCAAGAACGATCCTCCAGAAACCTTTATGAAAATCATAAGAGATGCCGGCATCAACCATGTCGGCACTCTTTACGAAGACGAGATCCTGTACGAATATGATCTTCAGGGAAAGCCAACCATTGGTTTGCCCATGGACTCTCCCATCGTTCAACAGGCATTTAAAATATTCGACCAGATAATCGGAGGATAGGTCAGAGAGGAGGGGGATTGAGAAGAACCGGCCTACTTTTCGACGAACGTTACCTCCGCCACAAGACAGGGGTTTACCACCCGGAGGTTCCGGAACGGCTGCTCGCCATCTATACGGGGATTCGTGATGCCGGACTCCTTCCCTCCCTGAAGATCTTCCAGGCACGCCTGGCAGAGCTTGCCGAGATAGAATGGATTCACGATCCGGACTATATCAAGCGGTTTCAGTCCGCCTGCTTGGAAGGCCAGCCGATTTTCGAAAGCGCGGACAATCAGATCTGCGAGGAGACTTACGACATCGCCCTCGCTGCGGTGGGGGGGGTCTTGGATGCCGTGGAAATGGTCATGTCGGGGGAAATCGACAACGCCTTCTGCCCGGTCCGCCCTCCCGGTCATCACGCTGAAAGAGCCAAGTCCATGGGCTTCTGCTATTTCAACAATGTGGCCATTGCCGCCCGCTATCTTCAGCACAAATGGAACGTCAAGAATGTGGGTATCGTCGATCTCGACGTTCATCACGGCAACGGTACGCAGCACATATTTCAGGACGATCCGTCGGTCTACTACTATTCCATCCATCAGCACCCCTCCTTCGCTTTCCCGGGAACCGGGCGCGAGTTCGATTATGGAGACAAAGACGGATACGGGTTCACCAAAAACTCGACGATACTGCCGGGAGAAGGCGATGCGGTTTACCGGCGGAAAATCGAGGAGGATCTCGTTTCGGAATTCGAGCGCTTCAAACCTGAATTCCTCATCCTGTCCATGGGGTTTGATGCCCACGAGGATGATGACATGTCCGATATCAAGGTGACCACGCAAGGATATTCCTGGTTGAGCGAGCAGATCATCCAGTTGGCGGACCGGTTTGCAGGGGGGCGCCTTGTTTCGGTTCTGGAGGGAGGGTACTGCCTCGAGCGGCTACCCGAGCTGGCGGCTAACCACGTGAGTGTATTGCTAAACGAATGATCGCCGGCCGCCCATTGTGCGGCATCGGTCAAGACACGATCCAAGGAGACGGGTATGTTTATCAGCAAATCCATGACCCAAAAAGTAGTGACCGTGCGTGAGGACACCGACGTTTTGAAGGCCAGGGAACAGATGGTGGCGCACCGGATCCGCCACTTGCCCGTCATCGACGACGACGATCGGCTCATCGGCATGGTGTCGGACAGGGACATCCGCAGTATCCTGCCGAGGAGTGCTTACCAAGCCGTGGCCGAAGGCCTCCCAGTGACCGTCGAAAAGCCGACGCCCGTTTCGGAAATCATGACCCGCAACCCGGTGTCCATCTCTCCTTACAACACCATTGAAGATGCGCTGTTGAGAATCCAGGGGATTCGGGTCGGTGCCTTTCCCGTGGTGGACGACCAAGGAAAACTGGTGGGCGTATTGTCGGTGCGGGATCTGTTGAGGGCCTTCATTGCGGTCTTGGGCATTGAAGAGCCGGGAACCCTCTTGGGCATTCTGGTCGAAGAGAAAGTCGGCCAGATGAAGAAAATCGTAGACATTATTACCGAAGAGAATATCTCTTTCGGCAGCATCCTGGTTGCACGTTACTGGGAAAAAGACAAACGTGCGGTGTTCGCCTACCTCCTCACGAACAATGTCCGTGGCGTGAAAAAGAAGCTGAAAGCCCAGGGGTTCAAACTGCTGGATCCTATGGAATGGACGATGGACCAAATCCCGCGACATGAACTCAAGTGATCCGGACACACTCCCCGTAGAGCCTCCCATCTCTTACCTGTATATCTACCATTTAGAGGGAGCGGTCCGACCCTATGAGGTGGATTTCGGTCCGGCGTTTATCGGGAATTGGGAAGAGGACGGATGGTCTTTTCTCTTTTTCAAGGAGAGGCGGGACAGCGTGGTGGCCGCCTGGGTGGACAGCCAGCCGGCCCTCAGCCTCATCGAACGCTACGCCATGAGCTACGACGAATGGCTGGGGGAGCGCTTCGAAGGTTTCGATACGGAAGTTTTCTCCATTCGTCCGCCTTGGGTGCGAACCCCCAAGATTGACGCCCAAAACGGCACCGTCTTTGATATCGTTTTGGATCCGGGGGTCGTGTTCGGAACAGGCACCCACACCACTACCCGAGATTGCCTGACTGCGATGTCAGGCCTTTTCGCCCGTGCGCAACGCCCGTGGCGGGTGGTAGACCTTGGGACAGGATCGGGCCTTCTATCTGTGGCCGCGGCCAGGCTCGGAGCGGAAAAAGTGGTCGCCGTCGATTTGAATCCTCTGGCGGTGCGCACCGCCTTTC
>JASFIA010000442.1:0-3372 GCA_050122915.1 Desulfobacterales bacterium
GAAAGATCGAACCCTCCTCTGCACCGATTTCAGGGAAGCCAACGGCATCGAGCCCGGGCAAATGGTCGATGCAATGGGCCTTTCCGGCGACACGTCGGACAACATCCCCGGGGTACCGGGGATCGGCCCCAAAACGGCTCTCACCCTTATCAGAACTTTCGGAAGCATAGACGGTCTCTACGAACAAGTGGCGACGCTCAAAGGGAAAAAAAAGCAGTACGAGAACCTGATCACTTTCAGGGACCAAGCCTATCTCAGCCGTGATCTGGCCGCCATCCGAACCGATGCGCCCATCTCATGGAAGGCCGATCGTTTCAAAACCAAGCCTCCTGATCGAAAGGCCCTGGCGGACCTCTTCGGCCAATTGGAATTTCGCGAACTCCGCCAGCGTTTCTCCGACGGCAGCCCCGCTCCGGAAAAAACCTACCGGGTGGTTCTCGACGACGAAGCCCTTCAGGGATTGATATCCATTCTGGGGGACGCTGAACTGATATCGGTGGACACGGAAACCACCTCTCGAAATCCCCTGAAGGCCAAACTGGTCGGCCTCTCTTTTTCGGTGGCACCCCATGAGGCCTGGTACATTCCCGTGGGACATCGGTACCTGGGCGCCCCCTCTCAACTCAATCAGAACCGGGTGCTCCAGTCCCTGAGACCCATCCTGGAGGATCCGACCCGACCAAAAGTCGGGCAGAACATCAAGTACGACTGGATGGTACTCTCCCGCCATGGCGTGGCACTGGAGGGGGTCGTCTTCGACACGATGGTGGCCTCCTACCTCCTCAACCCCTCGAAGCGTTCCCACGGCCTCGACCAGATCGCCCTCGACTATCTCAATCACAAAACCATTCCTTACGAAGAGGTGGCGGGCAAGAAGCAAGGCTTTGACACGGTATCCGTCGAAGACGCCGTCCCCTACGCCTGTGAAGACGCGGATATCACCCTCCAGGCCCGCCACATATTGGCGGAGCGGCTTGAAAAGATCGGCCTGACCGAGTTGCTCGAGACGGTGGAGATGCCCCTGATACCGGTTTTGATGAAGATGGAGCGCCTCGGTATCTGCGTGGACATCGATCGGCTGCGGAAGCTGTCCCTCTCGTTCGAGAGCCAACTGGAATCCCTGGAGGCCGGTATCCACTCCCTTGCAGGGGAAACCTTCAACATCAAGTCCTCCCAGCAGCTGGGCCGGATTCTCTTCGAGAAACTGGGCCTTCCGACCCAGAAGAAAACCAAGAAAAAAACCGGCTATTCCACCGACGTCGACGTCCTCACTGCTCTGGCCGATCTTCATGAACTGCCGGCTCTGGTGCTGCGCCACAGGACCCTGGCCAAGCTGAAATCCACATACGCCGATGCACTCATAGAGATAGCGGACACCGGTACCCGGCGGGTGCACACCTCATTCAATCAGACCGTTACAGCCACCGGCCGGCTCAGCAGCTCTGAGCCGAATCTGCAGAACATTCCCATCCGGACAGAAGAAGGGCTCGAGATCCGGCGGGCCTTTGTGCCCCAGGACGGATGGCAGCTTCTGTCGGCGGACTACTCTCAGGTGGAATTGAGGATTCTTGCCCATTGCTCCGAGGATGTCCTTCTGATCGATGCCTTCCGTTCCGGAGAGGACATCCATGCACGGACGGCAAGCGAAATCTTTCAGGTAGACGCCAATGATGTCACCCCGGAACTCAGGCGCCACGCAAAAGTGATCAATTTCGGCATCATCTACGGCATGGGCGCCTACAGCCTGAGCCAGGACCTGGGAATCTCTCAACCCATGGCCAAAACCTATATCGACAGCTATTTCGCCCACTACCAAGGCGTCAAACGGTTTATCGACCAAACCATCGACGCCGCCCGGGAAACCCGGCGCACCAGCACCCTCTTGGGACGCATCCGTCTGCTGCCGGACATTGCCAGCAGCAACATCAATGTTCGCCGGTTCGCCGAACGCACTGCCGTCAACACACCGATTCAGGGCACAGCCGCCGATCTCATCAAGCTGGCCATGATCCAGGTGGACCTCGCTCTCAGCTCCGGGGGCTTCAAGGCCGCGATGCTGCTGTCGGTCCACGACGAGATCGTCCTTGAGGCCCCTCCGGAAGAACTTGAAAGCGTGGGCGAAGCGGTGCGAACCACTATGGAGTCGGTCTGGAAGCTTCGGGTTCCTCTCAAAGTCAACATCGCCTGGGGCAACAATTGGGCCGAGGCCCATTGAAGGGCTTGCCCGGCCATCCGCCCAGCCTTATGATCTAAAGCCAAAACCGACAACAGTTCAGTATCGCGCCCCAAGGGGGATAGGGGTCCGCGACCCTTGAGATAACGAAGGATTGGATATGCCTGCTGGTCGACGACAATCCCTGCTCTGCCCGAAATGTCGCAAGCTCATCAGCGCCGATGAGACCCGCTGCCCCCACTGTGGCGTCGACAGCCCCGCATCCGCCGTGCGCCACGCCCTGTGGACACGACCCTTCGGGGATCCAGCTCTGTTGATACGCACGGTGATCCTGCTCAATGTAGGGATGTTCGTTCTTTCCCTGTTGATCGATTTCGGCGATTTGAGGGTGTCCTTGAACCCTCTGGCCTTTTTGACGCCGGCACATAACAGCCTGCTCCTCCTTGGAGAATCCGGGCGCTATGCCATTGATCAGATTATTATCAGCATTACGGGAATCGACGCGATCGACCGACTGCTCAGGTGGACCACCCTCCTGACGGCCAACTACCTTCACGGCAGTCTTATGCATATCGTCTTCAACATGATCGCATTGATGCAGATCGGCCCTTTGACCATCCGGGAATACGGCAGCCACCGGATGATCGTCATCTACACCCTGGGAGGTATTTTCGGGTTCTTCCTGTCCTATATCGCCGGCATCGGCTACACCCTGGGTGCTTCCGGAGCGATCTGCGCCCTGATCGGCGCCATGATCTATTACGGAAAAAGCCGCGGCGGGGTCTATGGCAACGCCATATATCGTCAGATCGGGGGATGGGCTATCGGCTTGTTTCTCTTTGGCCTTCTCCCCGGCATCAACAACTGGGCCCATGGCGGAGGGATGGCTGCCGGAGCGTTGCTGGGTTTCTTGATGGGATACCGTGATCGGTCCAAGGACACCCCCATGCACCAATTGCTGGCCAAGGGATGTGTAACGCTGACAGTCGTTTTTCTGTGCCAGTCCGTTCTTTTCGCCTTTTACTACCTGGTCTCGGGATGAAACCCTTTCCACCCATCACCCCCAAACCGCATGTTCCGTCTGGAAAGGCGACTTTTAACGCCTCACCGAAGGCTGCTCTCGTGCCTCTGTCCTTTGCGGCGCTGATTGGCTCCGGGATCGCGGACGCCTCTCCCGAAGACATCGCTCGAAAACTCAC
>JASFIA010000443.1:0-3371 GCA_050122915.1 Desulfobacterales bacterium
ACCCTTCGGGATCCCCATCTCCGCAGCCGCTACGACGCCGAGCGGACCAGCCGGGAGACCCCTCAGCCGGGGGGCGGAAACGGATGGTACGAGGCCCCTCCCAAACCGGTAAATCAGCGCAGGGGCATCGTTCAGGTGGTGGGGATTCTTGCGGTGCTGATCATCTGTGCCTTTGGAGCCGATCTCTACTACCGGGAAAAGTCCGTCGTCGACACCGGAAGACCGAGACCTCAGGCCGTGACACCCCCTCCCGATCTCCAATCGAGCCCCCCTCCCGCAGCGGTTCCTGCCGAGACCGGGTCAACCGACCCCCTGGGATCGATCACCGACACCGAACCCGAGCCGAAACTGCCGGAACCGATCGTAGGGCACTCGCCCGTTTTAGAAGATCGGGGTGGGGATGTTTATTCGGCCACTCACAGATGGACGGCCGAGAGTCAACCGCCGCCGCCGATTCCGGAGCCTCACCTCCAGGTCACCCTGTCAGCGCCCGTGGAAATGGTCCCCGAACCGGCTCCTCTCGACCCCGACTCACCGGCAGCCCGGACCGCCCCCCTTTCCCCGACACCGGCCGTCTCCGCCATTGAAAAACCGGCAGTGCCGCCATTCTCCCCCCGGGTTCGCCGCATCTCCCTCTACTATGCCGGCAGGGAAGACCTGACCACCGCCCAATCCCTTGCGAAGCACCTCCAAACCACCGGCCACAGTCCGCCATTTTTGGAACAGGTGGCCTACACCGGCGGCGGCAACCTCCGCTATTTTCATCCCTCGGACCGCTCCCTTGCCAGTGACATTGCGGCCGATGCCCGGGCTTTTTTCAAACAGACCCCTTCCGGCGACCCGGGGACCTTCCGCCTCATCAGCATGGCCCGGTCCCATCCCGACGTCGCCCCCGGCCTGATCGAAATCTGGCTGCCGGCAACCGGGACGAGGGGCGGACGCGCCAAGAAGGAACCAACCCGGTCGTCAACCGCCGCTCCCCCGCCGTCGACAGCCCATTTAAGCGATATCGACCCGGCGGCGTCCCTCGCCGATGCCCGCCGGCGCCTGGAGGACACCAAGCGTCTGAACCGTTTTCTCGACGCCTATTGTCGATCCTATGAAGCCAAGGACCTGGCGGCCTTCAGACGGTTCTTTCTGCCCGATGCGACGGAAAACGGCCAGCCCTTCGATTCGCTCCTCCCGGTCTACCGCCGCAATCTGGAACTGATCCAGCAAATGGAATACCGAATCAATGTGGATCGCTACGAAAAGGCGGGTGCCGACCTCGACTGGCGGATCGAGGGGACCTTTCACGCTCGCTGCATCCTTACGACCTCCGACGTTCGGGAAACCCGGGGATACATCCGGCTGGAGGTGGTGCCCCAGGCCGGGTCATTCAGGGTGAAACGGTTAGACTATCGGCTGACCGCCCAGTGATCCTGAGAGAACGGCAGAGGTCCCGTTGCATGTTCCCCATAAGGCCATATGGTCTTCCTTATCGATTTGACGATTGGTCGCGTGCTGGGCAGGGCCGGGAGGACGTCTCCGACGTGACACCTGGCGGCGCCGCCTCACAGGCATGGAAAGCCCATGGAATGCGTCACCCATCCTCAGGGCTCCGGAGCCGTGTCGAATGAACTATCTCGACTTTTATGGTTTAAAACAAAAGCCGTTCCAACTCACCACGGACCCCAAGTTTCTGTGGCTGGGGCAAAAGCATGGAAATGCTCTGGACTTGCTGTCCTACGGAGTTCGGGACAACAAAGGGTTTTTGATGCTTCTGGGAGAGGTCGGCACCGGCAAGACCACCCTCATCAATGCCCTTGTGCGCCGCCAGGAGCGGGATGTGGTTTACGGCATTATTCAGGATCCCCTGATGTCGCGGATGGACCTCCTGAACACCATCGCCGCCGCCTTCTGCCTGGAGCCGACCTACGAAAGCAAGCTCGACTTCCTGGACGACTTCCGGCTCTTCCTCCACCAGACCCGGAAGGACGGGCGCCGGGTGCTCCTCGTTATCGACGAAGCCCAGCGCCTGACCAACGAGCTTCTGGACGAGGTTCGGATGCTCAACAGCATCGACGCCTCCGAGCAGGTGCTGATCAACATCTTTTTCGTCGGCCACTCAGACTTTGCCAACACGGTGCTGGAACCGGCCAACCGCGCCCTCCGGCAGCGCATCAGCATCAACCACGTCATCGCCACCCTCGATCCCGAGGAGACGAAACAGCTCGTCCGGCATCGCCTAAAGGTGGCCGGGGCCTCCCGGACGATATTCGAAGACAACGCGTTTTCCGAAATCCACCGCTTCTCCGGCGGAGCCCCCCGGCTGATCAACGTTGTCTGCGACCATGCCCTGTTGACCGGCTTTTCCCGAGGGGAGAAACGCATCACCGACGAGATGATCAGAGACAGCCTGGACGTCCTGGTGCTGCCGAACGAATTGAACGGAAAGCTGACGGACGCTTCATGGGACCCCGCCCCTTCATCCTGCGGCAGAAGGGAGACAGTTCCTCCTCCGCCTCCTCCCCCCACGCGGCGGCCCTCTCCCCTGACCGCCTGGGCTTCGGGCGCCCTTGTGACGCTTCTTCTGGCGGCCACCCTGTTCGTCTATGACACTGACCGCTGGATGCCGCGGTTTTTTCCCGATCCCCTGCCGGAGTCGACGGACGTGGACGACACCCGTCCCACGACCCTGCCTGGGTCCACGCCATCCGGTGCCGATGCCGACACCGCCGATCCTGAAAGCGGCGTCCCCCTTCCGGAGGAGGCTGACGGCGTGACACCCTCGGCGGCGGGAAATGACAGTTTCATGGCGACGGCGTTGACTCCCGCCGATCGTCCCCTGGAGTCTGCCCCCCTCCGAAGTGATTCCGAACCGTCACCTTCGATCGATGAGCAGGCGACGCCGACAACGCCCCCAGAACCCACCGATGGTCCGACCGTCGGAGCCGGATCGACGCCCGTCATCGCCGACAGAACCGACGCCGGAATGCCGTCCGAGGGGCCGATCGCGCTTGAGGCCCTTTCAACAGAGACTCCGGTGGAGGCCACCTCCACTCAACCCCCTTCCACCGGACACAAGGCCGACGCTTCCCTGGACAGCCAGCCCGGAGCAGCCCGCACACCTGCCGCCGATTCGCCGGCATCTGTCCTGGCAGCGGCCGACACACTTCCCCCCAAGACCAGTCCCAAAAGGATCGCCCGTGCATCCCTGAAACCCAAGGACAAGGGGGCGGACCGCATCGATATGACAGGCGCCTCCCTGGCGTCCATCGCCAACGAGGCGCAGCCGACGCCGGAAGCCGACCTCGCCGCCAGGACCAAACAGCGGCTGGAGGCCTTCCTTTCCGCCTACGCTTCGGCCTACGAATCCCGGAATGTGGACC
>JASFIA010000444.1:0-3362 GCA_050122915.1 Desulfobacterales bacterium
GACGATCTTGGCCACCACCATTTTCTGACCAGCGTTCAGAAGGTTGCAGATGGTTTCGGTGATCGTTTTCATGATATTGATCCTATCCGGCCATGAATCTGATTGTCTAATGTATAAACGATTTGGGGCAGCGCGTCACCACAAAGGCGAGATCATAGAAGTGTCTCAGCGCTATTCGCATCGTCAGCCCTGCTTGATTCTGTCAGCCAGCTCTGGCAGCAATTCCAGAACGTCGGCCACGACACCCACATCGGCCAGCTGGAAGATCGGCGCCTTGGGATTCTTGTTGATGGCCACGATGAAGGGGTTGCCCTTGAGGCCGCCCATGTGCTGGAAGGAGCCGCTGATGCCGCAGGCCATGTAGACCTTGGGTTTGACGGTCTTGCCCGAGGTGCCCACCTGCCTGGACTTCTCCAACCATTTGGCGTCGACGATCGGCCGGGAGCAGGAAACGTCCGCGCCCATGGCTTCGGCCAGTTCCTGGGCGATCTCCAGGTTGTCCTCGTCTTCGATCCCCCGGCCGATGGAGACCAGCACTTCGCTTTTGGCGATGTCTACATCACCGGTTTCGGCCTCCACCACCTCAAGGAAGCGACGAGGGACCGTCAGGTCGCCGGCCTCCCCGGACTTGTCCACGATCTGGCCGCCGGCGCCTGAGGACTCGTCGGGCTGAAACGCCCCGGGCCGAAGCGACAAGACGGCGCCGGCGCCCATGTCGCAGGTGACATGGGTGCTGACCGCCCCTCCGAACTCCTGCCGCACGATTGTTAGGAGCGCCCCCTCGCAGCCGTCGATGGCCACCACATCGGAAACGAATGCCGAGTCCAGCTTGACGGACAGGCCCGGTGCCAGATCCATCCCGAAATGCTCGTGGGGAACCAGAAGAACGGCGTCGGCAGGCAGAAGGTTGACCAGCAGTTTCCGAATCATCTCGGCATTGGGGTAGGCCAGGGCCTCGCCGTCCACCTTCCAGACTTCGGGATACAGCGCCGCCGCCTGCGTGCAGGCCGCCGCCAGTCCGTCACCACTTCCCACCACGATGGCCGTTGGCGCCGCACCGGGGTCGATCTTCCGGGCTGCGGTCAGCAGTTCGAGGGACGTGTCGTCCACCACACCGTTTTTATGCAGGACATATGCAAAAATCTGAGCCATTATCTCAGCCCTCCTTTGGCCTTCAAGAGTTCGATCAGCTTGTCTAGGATCTCCTCGGTGCTGCCCTCAAGCATCTCGGCCCCGTCGCCCAGGTCGGGCAGGAAGTAATCCAGTCGCTTGACCTTGGCAGCAGCCCCCCCGACCGACTGCGGGTCGAGCCCCAGCTCGCCCGCACCCATCCGGGGGATATCCACGGAGGCCACCTTTCGAATGCCTCGGATGCCCACATACCGGGGTTCGTTGATGCCGGTCTGGATCGACAGCACACAGGGCAGATCCAGTTCGTTCCACTCCTGATTGCCCCCTTCGATTTCCCGGCCCACCTTGGCCTTGCGACCATCGATCTCGATGGCGTTCACCAGGGAGGCGAAGGGCCAGTCCAGCATGGCCGCCAGCATCCCGCCCACCTGGCCCGCCCCGTCGTCGGCCTGGGCACCCGTGAGGACGAGATCGTAGCCGCCTTTCTCCACCGCGGCCTTTAGTATGGCGGCAATGCCTTTGCCATCGGCGCCATCGAAAGCCTCGTCCGCCAGCAAAAGCCCGTTGGTGGCCCCCATGGCCATCTCCCGGCGCAGCACCTCCTCGTCCTCCTCGTCTCCAACGGTCACCACCGTCACAGCGCCTCCGACCCTGTCGACGATCTGAAGGGCCTCTTCAACGGCATAGTTGTCCCATTCGTTGACCGAATAGACCAGATCGTCCCGGTCGATGTCGTTGCCGGCACTGTTGAGCTCTATCTCGTTTTCCGAGGTATCCGGCACCCGTTTGACGCACACCAGAATCTCCATGTTCATCCTCCCGTTTGATTTGATGGTTCCTCTGATCCATTTTACCGTCTCTCCCCGGAGACGAGCCCCGGGAGCAAGACGCCTGGCCGGAGCAGCATCGGGCGGGGGTGGACAGTGTCCTCACCGTCACTCGGCCAGCTGACCCGCCACCAGCTCGGACAAATCGATGGCCTCCATCCTTCCCTCGAGCCCCGCCACCTTGATGCCGTCCTCCATGTTGACCAGACAATAGGGGCATGCCGTCACGATGACATTCGCACCGGCCTTGGCCGCCATCCGGACCCGAAGGACCCCCATTCGCTGATCCTCTTCGGGTTCGTAGAAAAGCATCAGTCCGCCTCCGCCGCAGCAAAATGAGCGGTCGCGGCTGCGAAACATCTCCACCCGTCTCAAGCCCGGGATGGCGTCGAGGACTGCTCTGGGGGCATCGTAGAGCCCTCCGTGACGGCCGAGATAACAGGGGTCGTGGTAGGTGTAGACCTTCCCGTTGCCCTCGATCGGGGCCAGGCGAAGCTTGCCCTCGTGAATCCCCCGGCTGATCACCTGGCTGATGTGCTCCACCGGCGGCAGGCCGTCGTAGTCGTTTCTCAAGGCGTTGTAAGCATGGGGATCGGCAGTCACGATCCGCTCGGCACCGGATTCCAGGATCGCCTCCGTGTTGGACGCCTTCAGTTCCTGGAAGAGCATCTCCTCGCCGAACCGCCTCACCTCGTTTCCGCTGTCCTTTTCCACCTTGCCCAGCAGCCCCACCTCCATGCCGCAGCGGTCCATGATGGTGGCGGTGGCCCGGGCGATCTCCTGCATCCGGTCGTCGTAGGAGGAGATGCTGTCGACAAAGTAGAGCGTATCCGACGTGTCGCCCTGATCGATGCGCCGGATGTCGCAGGCACCGGCGATGGGTGTCGTCCAGTCGGCGCGCTTCTTTTCCATCTTGCCCCAGGGATTTCCCCGTTTTTCCAAGGCGCCAAGGGGTTTTTGGAGACTCTGGGGCACATTGCCCTCGTCCACCATCCCCCGCCGCAGATCCACGATCTTGTCGATGTACTCGATGCCCAAGGGGCACTCCTCCTCGCAAGCCCCGCAGGTGGTGCAGGACCAGATTTCATCCTCCTCGAAGACCGTCCCCATCAGAAGACCGCCGTCTGCCTCCGGCACGTCCGGATCCAAAATGGGAAAGTGACCGAAGGCGTAATCCCGGCCTTTGATGGAGATAAACCGGGGGGAGAGGGGCCGCCCCACTGCATTGGCGGGGCAGTTGTCCGAACACCGGCCGCAGTCGGCGCAGGAATAGAAATCCAGGATATGCTTCCAGGTGAAATCCCCGTAAGTCTTCACGCCGAATGAGTCCAGGCCGTCCAGGCCATCGGCCCCCACACCGTGGCGAACGGGTTTGACGTTTCCCTTGTCGAGTCGCATGAAATA
>JASFIA010000445.1:0-3362 GCA_050122915.1 Desulfobacterales bacterium
GAACTCAAAACCCTGACCCTGCTCAATCTGGACATCCGAGGATTCTCCAAGCTTGCCCGGGCGATCGGTTCCCAGAAGACCGTCGCATTGCTCAACCGATTTTTCTCCGTCATGGGGGATATCGTCTTCAAGCATTCGGGGATCGTCGATAAGTATCTCGGAGACGGGTTTCTGGCCATTTTCGGAGCCCCTGTATCTAGACCCCAGGACGCCGACAACGCCATTAATGCTGCCCTTGAGATGAAGCAATCGATCCAGTCCGTCAACAGGGACCTGGCCAGGGACATAGGCATATGCATCCGGGTCGGTATCAGCATCCATACCGGTGAGGTGGTGGTCGGCAACATTGGCTTTGACAAAAAGATGGACTACACGGTTATCGGTGACGCCGTGAACACGGTTTTCAGGCTTCAGGACCTGACGCGCCCGTTTCCAAACGGGATACTGATCAGCGACGTCACCCGGCGGGCCGCCCGCTTCAATACGAATATGAAGGAAATCGACACCCGTTTGGGAGATCTTCGTCTTTTCGAACTGACCGGGCAAGAGGACTCGGAAACAGAGGCTGCCGATGCCCTGTCCGCCTCCTCTCTGTGACGGACGGGGTGCGACGGAGAGCCCGGGTGCCGCAATGGGATGCCCGGGGGAAATTGCTCTCTTAAGCGATGGGTGGACCAGAATCGCGAACCCTATGGACACAAGGGCCATGATAAAGGCTTTGCCGGTGTCCGGGAGGTACAAGGAGTCGAATGGATACGCCTTATGACGGTTCACTGAAGGGGCAGTTTCTCATTGCGATGCCGGCTCTCCAGGATCCCAATTTTTTTCAGTCGGTCGTCTGCATCTCCGAGCACACAGCCGATGGCGCCCTTGGACTGGTGGTCAATCGGGCGCATTCGATCCTGACGAGCGAGGCCATCTTCGACGAGCTGTCGATGGACTATGCCGAGGAGGTCGGAGCCATTCCCATTCATCTCGGTGGGCCGGTCCATCTGAGCGAAATTTTTATCCTGCACGGCCCGCCAATCGACGATGAGACGAGCTTTCTCATCACCCCCGGCCTCGCTCTGAGCAATACCCGGGAGGTGCTACAGAGGATTGCCTGGAACAAAGGGCCTGATTCGTTCATCATCAGCCTGGGGTGTTCGGGCTGGGGCCCCGGTCAGTTGGAGAAGGAGATCAAAGAGAATGCCTGGTTGACCAGCGAGATCAGCGAGGAGGTTTTGTTTCGGCTGCCCCTTGAAAAACGGTGGGAGGCTGCGCTGAAAAAGATGGGAATCAATCCAGCGCTCCTGGCCGATGACGCCGGCCATGCATGATGGAGATGAGGCGCCGGCGTGATCGCGATGGCATTCCAGATGGTGAATGGAGCGCTATTTCGCCACCGGAGTCGGCTTGGTCCTGGTTTTCTTCTTCTTCCGGCAGTCCTTATCTTTTCGGACAAATGCGCATAGCTTTGGATTGTAGTATTCCTTGCAATTCAGCGGGTTGTAGAGCGGGCATTCGGGATGTTTCTCTGACATGGTTATCATTATCTCCCCGGCGGAGCAGCCGCCTTCCTTGTAAAGATACCTCCTATCACAAACCTATAACGTTTACAAGAAGTTACCATCGATGCCACGGGACCGGTTCTCTTGAGGACACGCCCTGCGCGGATTACATTTTGACAACGCCCCGTATCCATTGTAAGCATGCAGCGAAATATCCGATCCCCTGCGTCATTCCCCGGGCGCACCGCCCATCATCGGCAAAACGATTTCAACCGATTAGAACGCCACCGCACGCGGACAATGGAACGATACGATAGCCTAAAAAATGACCTTTCCAGGATGACGTCGGAGATTGAATCGCTGATCGAAGCGGTCGACGTGCTGCCGGACGTCTCCCTCCACTCCGCCGATAAATGGCGCAAAGCCTGCGACACCATCAAGACGCAGATTGCCGAGGACCTGATCCGGGTTGCTATCGTCGGTCCCATCAAATCAGGAAAGAGCACTTTCGCCAATGCGCTTCTGGGCGGGGACTACTTGAAGCGAGGGGCCGGGGTGGTGACCTCCATCGTGACACGGATCGCCCATGGCGATGCGCTGAGCGCCGAACTTCAATTGAAGACCTGGCAGGAAATCAACGAAGATATCGAGCGCGCCCTGGTTTTGTTCCCCAACCAGGATTGGCGTCAGGAGGAGAAGCCCTTTGATCTGAGGCGAACCTCGGATCGTGACGGGCTTGCGGAGGCCGTCCGCTCTCTCAGCCCCGATCAACTGATTACCAACGACGCCCGAAATGCCAACAGTGTTTTGCTCTTTTCCTACCTGAAGGGGTATGAAGCGGTTGCGGATCTTATCGGTGAGAATGCTACCGTCGTTCGTTACGGTGCCGACCGCTTCCTCGAGCACAGGCGGTTTGTGGGGGAGGACGCCCTGGCCGTCTATCTGAGAGATGTCCAGCTTTCTGTTCCCTTGAACGCATTCGGCAGTGCGGTCGAACTGGCCGACTGTCAGGGAAGCGATTCCCCCAATCCGTTGCATTTGGCCATGATCCAGGACTACCTGCTGACGACCCATTTGATCATCTATGTCATCAGCAGTCGGACCGGACTGCGGCGAGCCGATCTGGACTTTATCTCCATTATCAAGAAAATGGGCATCGCAGACCACGTTCTCTTCGTTTTGAACATCGATTTCGGGGAGCACGAGTCCAGAGCCGATCTGGAAGTCCTGATCGGGAAAGTGACGGAAGAATTGTCGCTCTTGGTTCCGGAGCCGACCCTGTATTCGTTTTCGGCGCTCTACCGTCTCTTTCGCTTTCGCGAGGGCTCCCTCTCCGAGAAAGACCGACTTCGAATCGATCAGTGGGAGACGGACCCGGATCTTCTCGAGCGCTCACGGAACGGCGAGAGCGCTTTTATCGACGCTTTTAAAAACAACCTTTACGAAGGCGCGCTCACCCTTCTCCTTTCGAACCCATCGGAGCGCCTGTGCCGGATTGCCTCCGGCATCGGGCAGCTTATTGCCGTCAAGCGCCGGATGTTGACGACGGATACGACCCGGGCGGGTGAAATCCTGGAGCGGGTGCACCACCACTTGGATCAGATGACCCAGGTCAGCGACATCATTCGAAGCACCCTCAAGGGCGGCCAGAGCCAGATCCAGAGAGAGCTTCGTTCCGGCATCGACCGGTTCTTCGACGACCGCGACGGTGAGGCGACGGCCGCGGTGATCGGGTTTGTCAACGCCTATTCCATCTCCGCCATTGAGGACTATGCGGTTGGCCTAAAACGGGACGGTTTTCCGGCGACCATGTACCGCGTCTACCAGGAATTCCGGCAAGCCCTGGAGCGGCTAATGGCGGAAAGCATCAAT
>JASFIA010000446.1:0-3343 GCA_050122915.1 Desulfobacterales bacterium
CCCCTATCCTTATCTTGTTCTCCGCCGGCAAGTGTGATTTGAAGGTCCTTATAAAAAGCCCGACATGGCTGGAGACTCAATAGCAGGGGGCGATCATGATGGACATCCGAGGCAATGTGTTTCACCGCCGTCTGGACCGGCGCCTGCCCGAAGCCGTGGAAGCCAAGGGCGTCACTATCGTGGATTCGGAGGGGCGTCGATACCTCGACGCCAGCGGCGGAGCGATCGTCGTCAATGTGGGGCACGGCCGGGAGGAGATCGCCCGCGCCGTCTATGAGCAGATTTTGCAGGGCGACTATCTTCACCCCACCATGTTCACCACCCCGGCGGTGGAGACATTGGGAGAGTCCTTGGCGCGGCATGCCCCCGGCGGCATTGAACGGTTTTATTTTCTATCCAGCGGCTCCGAGGCCAACGAAGCCGCCATCAAGCTGGCCAGACAGCTTCATCTGGAATACGGCCGCAGCCAGAGGATTCGGCTCATTACCCGATGGAAATCCTATCATGGGCTGACGCTGGGCGCCCTGTCCGCCATGGGACGATCCGCGTTTAAGATACCCTTTGCTCCGCTCTTGAGCGAAGTGGTCCACATCCCGCCTCCCTATTGTCTTCGCTGCGCCTACGGCCTGACCCATCCGGAATGCAGCCTTCGGTGCGCCTCAGCCCTGGAGGAGGCGATTGTCAACGTCGGCCCGGACATCGTCTCCGCTTTTATGGCCGAGACGGTCTCCGGCGGCTCCCTGGCAGCCTACCCGCCGCCCGACGGCTATCACAGGCGGATCAGGGAGATCTGCGACCGATACGGCGTATTTCTGATACTTGACGAGGTGATGACCGGAATGGGAAGGACCGGCCGCTGGTTTGCCTGCCAGCACGATGACGTCGAACCGGACATCATTACCCTTGGTAAAGGGCTTGGCGGCGGTGTCGCCCCCCTCTCCGCAGTGGGCGTTCAGACCAAGCACTTCGATGCCCTTCGCAAAGGAACGGGGCATTTCGTCCATGGTGGAACCTATTCCCACCATGCGGTGTCGGCGGCTGCCGGCACTGCGGTCATCGCCATTCTCGAGCGGGAAAACCTCGTTGAGCGCGCACGGGCCATGGGCAGAGTGCTGGGTGATCGTCTCAAGGATCGGTTGCAGGCAATCCCCTGCGTGGGCGATGTCCGTGGAATCGGCTTCATGTGGGGTGTCGAACTGGTGAAAGACAAGGAAACCCTTGCCCCCTTTCCCCGCAGGGAAAAAATGGTCGAACGGGTATGGGAATCCCTGTTCAATAAAGGTGTCATTACCTACCGGTCAACGGGTCTGGCGGGTCAAGACGGGGATGCACTCATGGTGGCCCCCCCCTTCATCATCCAGGAAAAAGAGATGGATTGGGCGATCGATTCCATCGGACAGGTTCTGGAGGCGGTATCCACTTAGGGGCATGGGGATCCATGCCATCGGGGATATCGAGATCCTGCGCCGCTGTTGTGAATACCGGCTGGTGGATTAAAATGATAGTAAATACCTATTAATAGACACCCAAACCACAGTGGTTGCCGAGAGGCCTCCTGCCCTTATATTGTCTACTAAGCTAGACACGGTTCAGTACGATAACCCAACCTACTGGAGGTCAGTCATGGAAAAAAATAGAGAAGACTACTGGGAATATGAGGACGACAAGGGTCACACGGACACTCGTGAAAGAAACTTTGAATGCGAAAACAAGGACAAACATCTCGGCTGCAACATGGGAATCGATGTGGCTGGGTAAGCAGCAAGGCAGAGCGCCGGAAATAGTGGCAACACTTTTCCATGGCTGACCGGATGTCAGCCGACGCACGGCAGAGCCTCTCGGGGCTCTGCCTTTTTTTTTGGCCTTCCCGATTGGTTGAAGTGCATATGGTAAGCCTCCCGGGCTGGGACGTCATCCATGCCGAATTGATTGTGGTGGTTCGATTGTGACTGAGCCGACAGCCGAATCGGCTACCGAATCCTCCAGGGGGGACAACAAGGCGACGAGGGGATCCAAAAGACACGCCGGTGGCGAGGGCACCTTCGGCCCCGTTGGTTGCGGCAGGACTCTCCGGAGACTCTACAGGCGGCGGGGGTGAAAGTTGATTCCAATATCGACGTAGGGCTCGTCGAGATCCGGCGGATGGGGGGGCAACGGGTTTGACGCCTCGATGGCTCTCAGTGCGGACCCCTCCAATCGGTGGTTCCCCGTTGAATCGAAGAGCGTTATATCCCGAATCGATCCGTCCGGATACACCTTCATCCGATAGCTGACGAATTGGTCCTCATCACCGAGAAGCTCCGGAGGCGGCTTCCAGTTGTCCTGAATGTGGATGGCAACCTCTGTCTGATACTGACCGAGTAAATCGAAGGTGGTGTTATCGGCTAATGGCTTAACGCAGGACAACAGAGCGAGTGCGGCTATCATGAGGATAGCCCCGGACAGCCATTTTTCGCTCTGGGTAATACTGGTCATCGCTTCACAATCCTCAACCCCTTCGATAGTGCCCATCCAAATGGGACCGCTGACAGTTATCCGTCTGGTTCCGAAAACCATCTGTATTTCACGGGCAGTCAGCGTCGATTCTCGATTGCGGTGCTGACACCGGGTGTCAACCCAGTCCCCTTACCAGCAATCTCCTCCCGTCGGAGACCTGATGGCTCCGTGCGATTCAGCAGCAATGCCCGGAGGGCACGGTCACCTCTTAACACCATTATTAAAATCCGGCTATAGATTCCGGCCAAAGGTACGATAATAGCAATAGACGATTAAATTCCGGGTTAACAATGCGCTGGTTTGACGTGCGTCCTGCAACGCCTGTACTCATTGAAATGCGTGAATATGACCGAATTACTGAATGCTCAGGCCCAAAAGTGGTTTCACAAAAAGACGATCGACCTGCCCATCGAAGGCAGGGATGGCCGGGAGCTCGATGCTCTGAACGGTCGATGCGCAACATGCGGGAAAAATACGACTGACCCGAGGGGAGAGATCGCCTGTCACAGAGACGGCGGCCTGGACGTTGCGTGGATTGCGCTGTGCGAGGACTGCGGGCTTTTGTGCTTCTTTTTTCTGCAATGGAATGCCAACGGCGATATGAACCTGAAAAGGGGAAAACGCTTCAGCCTCGATGCCATCAAAGCTTTCGGCAAGGAGAACACACAAGATGTCGCTCGATCAAGGCGCACTGTCCCAGGGGATGAAAGCCCCTCGACAGAGTAAGTCACCTCAAACAGAGCGGGAAGCATCAGGCAGCTCTTCGAAAGGGGGATGATGACGCTGCATGAGGTTCTGGTTGTCTCGCCGTTGCCCCGCGCCGAGCATTCGGAGGGCGGACAGGGAA
>JASFIA010000447.1:0-3342 GCA_050122915.1 Desulfobacterales bacterium
CTGTGAAACAGCGCCTCCGTTAACCAGTGACGGGGATACGGACGTCACCTTGCCGCTGACCTGAGGCACGACTTGGGTTTCGCTCAGGGGTTGAACGGTTCCCTGGCCTTGAATCGTCACCAAATGGGGACCTGTGTAAATGGTCCGTATCTGAACCGACGGTACTGGGACGGTCACCTTTCGGCTTTCCACTGGGGCCTTGTGGGAGGTTAGGAGCCGGTTCACCAATACCCCCGACCCGATAAGCAGGACGATGACGAGGATATGACTCAGCCACCGGCCGGCTTGGCGGCGGCTGTCTTTGGAGCCATCGATTCGAGACTCCTCGAGGGACAGATTGTCGTTCCTTTGATCCATGGCGTCAGCGTCTGCCATCACCAGCCGGGTCATTGGCTTCCCGCAACACTATCCGTTGACCCGCCATTGGGCTAAGGGTCCCTGTCGATTCCAATCTCGGCGGCTCCCCACGAGCCGCCGACGGCAAGGTAAAGATTAACACGATTCACCATCAGCGCCAGATCCACAGACACCACATTTTCCTCGGCACGGAATCGCGCCCGCTGAGCGTCGAGAACATCGAGATAGCCGGTGAGCCCCCGCGCATACCGATTTTCGGCCACCTGCTGTGTCTTGCGCGCTTCTTCAAGGAAATCGATCAGCCTGCTGCGCCGTATGCGTTCCTTCTGCCGGGTCAGCAATGCCCGTTCCACCTCCGCGAACGCCGTCAGGGCGATCTGTCGGTACTCGGCTGCCGCTTCGTCCAAACGGGCTTGAGCGGCGTCCTGGCCGGCCTTCAGCCTGCCGGCGTCGAAGAGAGGTTGGGTGATCCCGGCGCCAAGGTCTCTGAAATGGCTCTCTTTTTTGAAGAGCCGATCGAGGTTCTCGGTTTCAAACCCAAGAGAACCCGTCAGGGAAATCCTGGGGAACCGGTTGGCTAGCGCCTCTCCAACCCTGGCATTGAGACTTCTCAGCCTCGATTCGGCCGACCGAATGTCCGGCCGCTGGCGGAGAACGAATGAGGGGATACCCGGGGGAATGTCGGCCATTTCTTGGTAATACGACTCAGGATGGTTTCGGGAGGGGCTGTTCGTCGGGTATTCTCCCATAAGAACCCTCATTTCCTGCTGAGTGCTGCCCAAGTCTCGATAAAGTGCCGGGACTTGGGCTTCGGCTTCGGCCAGAATCCGTCGTGCCTGCCTGACATCGAGGACATTGGCCAGTCCCAGGCGGTAACGACGATCGACGAACACGAGATTCCTTCGAAAATTGTCGATCAGCTGCAAATTGATACCGATGCGGCGCTCGATGGACTCGATTTCGAAGTAGAGGCGGATGGCCTCCGCCACGACCGTCTGCGCCACGGCCAAGTGCCTTTCCTGGCCGGAGAGCACCTCTTCGATGGCGGCCTCCTCCCCCTTCGCCAAACGGCCCCATACATCCAGTTCGAAAAAGGCCGGAAAACTGAGTCCGTAAAACCGAGACGTGACCTGTTTGGCATCTCCCGATGCGCTCTTTGTGTAACTCTCCCGGTAATTCCAGGCGCCGTCGGCGCCGAGTTCGGGAAACCGGTCCGCCCTCTCGATTTTCGCCAGGGCCCGAAGCTCTGTGACACGGGCCGCGGCCGCCTCGATGTCATGGTTGTGAGCCAGAACCGAATCAACGGTGTGGCTTAGAACCGGATCGCCGAACTCTGTCCACCACCGATCCGACAACAAGGGAAGAGGGGCGGTCTCCGAAGGGGCGTTCTGGAAAGTGTCGGGAACCGTGGTACCCAGCTCCGGCTTTTCGTATTCGGGTCCGAGACGAAAACATCCGCCGCAAAGCAGCAATGAAAGAAACCATAAAATCAGGCAGAATGGAGGCAAAAGGCGAGGGTGAGGCGAGCAATGCCCCGTTGTGAATGAAAGGCGCCGGCCTTCGGATGCCATCGCATGGGGGCCGACGGCGCCGAGGGGGGGCGATCCTGGTAATGGTGATCCAGCGGAGTGAGAAGGTTTCACCTCGTTCCCCCAAACCGCCCACTCGACACGTTGAAAACGCTCTGTCTCATCGAGGCCTTCCCTCAGATGGGTTGTCGGTGCTCAACATGACGAAGCCAGGCAGTCAAAGGTCACCTTTCCTTGCCTTAAATCGGATAGCAGGACTGAAAAGCGGGGGAAAGGGTCGTTAATGGCAACAACCGTCGGTGGAGCAGCTACTGGATAAATTCGATTTCAACTCGACGATTGAGCTGCCGCCCCTCAAGCGTGTTGTTGTCGGCAATGGCATTGACCGGCCCCATGCCGAAGGTGGCAGCACGACCGTCGCTCAATCCCTTGCCGACAAGGTAGGTTTTGACGATGTTTGCCCTGAACTCGGAAATTTTAACGTTGTAGCTTAGGTTGCCCAGGGAATCAGTATACCCCCTGATAATCACAGACACGAATGGGTGTTCCTCTAAAATCCTGGCCGTTTTTTCCATGATCCCATAGGCTTCTGGAGTCAACTCATTGGAATTGTTTTGGAAATATATCTTCAGCGGTTCAGTGGGTATATCGATCGCCGCCTCCACAGCGCCATCGCCGGGAGGAGGGTCCGCGGCGACGCGAGGAAACCCGGTCTCGGGCTTTGCCGACACCAAGCCCGATGAGCTGGATTCATCAAGGGTTTCTTCGGCAATCCCTGTTGGCGTCGATTCGTCCGTCGCCTGGGCTTCGGTTTCTCCTGCCCGGTCGGAACCGCTGGGTAGGTCCAAAGCCCTCTTTTCGTCAATGGGAGGCTGGCCTTGAGGGATGGGGCCGGCGGATGGGCTCGATGGGTCGGGCCGGCGTGGCGTTGCCGGCGGTATCCCGGCGTTGCTCTCGACGCTGATGGTGTCCAGGCCAATCATCCGTGCGATTCTCATGGGTGCTGAAAACACGAGATAGGCGGCGATAAACATGAGCAGTACCAGGATGATGCCATACATCCAATAATCAACCCGGTGGATGGGACTGACCGTATTGGCCGATGGCGGCGATTGGATGAAGATGGGCTGCGGAGAGTAAGCCGGGGCTGCAGGGGCTGATGCCGACGCTTCCTTGGGTGTGACGGACTGGATTTTGAGTTCATCGGCGCATTCTCCGACGATCTCTCCAGTGACGGTGTGCGCCCCCTGAACGAAGGTGGTCAACAGCGCATGGTCGCATATGATGTTGATCAGCCGGGGGTAGCCTTCGGAATAGTGATACACCTCACGCAACGCATCGTCGTCGAACAGCTTGCGATCGCAGCCGGCAACGGAGAGCCGAAACTGTACATATTCAGCGATTTCGTTCTCTTCGAGCGGTTCGATATTGTAGTTGATGGTAATCCGCTGGCGAA
>JASFIA010000448.1:0-3342 GCA_050122915.1 Desulfobacterales bacterium
CCATCACTCCGGAACGCCTCAAATCCATCGATTTTTCCGATCCCTACTATCGTTCGGGCGCCCAGCTATTTGTCAAGAAGGATTCTGCCATCGCCTCGGTGGCGGATCTCTCCGGCAAGAAAGTGGGGGTCACCCTTGGCACAACCTATGAGAAGTGGGTTCGCGAAAACATTTCGGATGCCGACGTTCGCACCTACAAAGGCGTTCCGGACATGATTCTCGAGGTGAGCTACGGCCGCATCGACGGCTTTATCACAGATAAGATCGTGGGCGCCCTGGCCATCAAGCAAAAGGAGGCGCCCATTGCCCTGGCCGGTGATCTTCTCTACGAGGAAAAGATGGGCATCGCCCTTCGGCAGAACAACCCGGAACTGAAAAGCGCCATCAACGATGCCCTGTCGGACATGAAGAAAGACGGGACCTACAAAGACATTTCAATGAAGTGGCTGGGCATCGACGTTCGATAAGGACAGTATCCGCGCCTCCTCGCCTCCTCCGCGAACGGCCATTCCATGGGCATTGCCCGGGGGGCGGGGCAGCGGGAACCAGCCCGGAAGCAGCTGCGGGACAGCAGCGTCGGCAAGGCATCTTCTGCTCCCGGAATGCTGCAGGCCCAGACGCCGCTCTCACAACCGTCGGCAACATAAAGGATGGCGACCATGCTGGACTGGACGATTATCGTTCACTATTTTCCGTTCCTGGCAAAAGGGGCGCTCCTCACCCTGGAGATCTCCATTTTATCGCTCATCCTCGGTCTGATCTTCGGGTTGTCCGCCGCCTTGTGCAAACTGGGCCGCAACGTGATCCTGCGAAGCATCGCCGTTTTCTACATCTGGCTCATCCGCTCTACCCCCCTCCTGGTCCAGCTGTTCATCATTTATTTCGGTCTTCCCCAATTGGGCATCGACCTTGGGCCTTACCTGTCGGGTGTCATCGGGCTGGGGCTCAATGTGGGGGCGTACAATGCCGAGACGATCCGAGGAGGAATACAGTCCGTCCCCAAGGGTCAGCTGGAAGCGGCCCGCTCTTTAGGGATGAGCGGGGCATTGGCCATGCGGCGTGTCATCCTCCCCCAGGCGCTGCGGATCATCATCCCGCCCCTGGGAAACAATTTCATCATTCTCATCAAGGACACGTCCCTGGTGTCCACCATCACCCTCGTGGAATTGACCCTGACCGCGCAACGCTTCATCGGCTCTACCTACAAGCCCTTCGAGATGTACATCATGGCCGCTTTTCTGTACGCGGTGTTGACAACGTCAGCCAGCTATCTTCTGGGGAAGGTGGAAGAGCGAACCCAAAAGGGAGATCATTAGTCATGCAGCCGGATACGAATCGACACGACACCGCCTCCATGATCCGGATCGAGGGGCTGCACAAGCGTTTCGGGAACCTGGAGGTGTTGAGGGGCGTAGACATCGATGTGCCCCGCCAGCAGGTGCTGGTGATCATCGGCCCCAGCGGGTCGGGGAAGAGTACGCTGCTCAGGTGCGTCAACCACCTTGAATCCCCGACCTCCGGGGAGATATACCTCGACGGCGAACGGGTCAACGACGAGTCCCGCGGCCGGAAAGCCTTCGAAAAGCACCTCAACCGAATTCGATGCAAGCTCGGCATGGTGTTTCAGCAGTTCAACCTGTTCCCCCACATGACCGTCATCGAGAACGTCATGGAAGCGCCGGTGCACGTGCTCAAACAGCCCAAGGACCAGGTTCGTTCCCGGGCCGAGGGGCTCCTCGACCGGGTTGGGCTCCGCGACAAGGCCGAGGCCTACCCCTCCATGCTCTCCGGCGGCCAGCAGCAGCGGGTGGCCATCGCCCGGGCCCTGGCCATGGAACCCAAGGCCATGCTTTTCGACGAAGTGACCTCGGCCCTCGATCCGGAGCTGGTGGGCGACGTCCTGAGGGTCATGGCGGACCTGGCCAAAGAGGGCATGACGATGCTGGTGGTGACCCACGAAATGGGATTTGCCCAGCAGGTGGGCGATCGGGTCATTTTCATGGCCGACGGCGTAGTGGTGGAGGACGCGCCGCCCCAGGAGATATTCACCGATCCGAAAGAAGCGCGCACGCGTCAATTTTTGTCGGACATCCTCAAGTAACCGCTCCCATGCCGGATGCCATCGAACACATCCTCGGGTCTACCGTCCAGCACGGTGCCCTCAACAACCGCATTTATCTGATTCGGCTGAACCCGGATGCCACCGCCGGCGTGGTATCCGCACTCGATACGATGGCGGAGGAAAAGGGCTATGGGAAAATCATCGCCAAGATACCGGCCCATGCCTGGTCCTCTTTCGGCACCGCCGGCTATGTGCGGGAAGCGGTCATACCCGGATTTTTTGGCGGCCAAACCGATGCCCTCTTTGTGGCCAAATACTTCTCATCTGCGCGGCAACAGGTCCGGGAATCGGAATCCGAAGACCGGTGTCTGAAAGCAATCGATACCCCATTGTCTCCCCCCCGCAATACGGATGGCGGACCCGCGGGAATCCTCTCGTCATGCACCCCGGGGGATGCCGGGGAAATGAGCACCATCTACCGGCGCGTGTTCGAATCCTATCCCTTTCCGATCCAGGAGCCTGAATTCCTCAAAAAAGCAATGGCGGGTGGCGCAGCCTATTACGGCATCCGCATGGGGGGACGCCTCGTGTCGCTTTCCGCCGCCGATATGGACAGGCATCACCACACCGCCGAAATGACCGACTTCGCCACCGTTGCCGAGTATCGGGGGCGGGGCATGGCCGGCCGCCTCCTTGTCCACATGGATGAGAACGCCCGACGGTCGGGGATCAGAACCGCTTTTTCGATCACCAGGGCCGGATCGCCCGGGATGAACCGGGTGTTCAAGAAAAACGGCTATCGATACGCCGGGTTTTTGACCAACAACACCCAGATCAGGGGACGGATCGAAAGCATGATGGTCTGGTACAAACCGTTCTGGTGGGCTTCTGATGACCCTGCTTCGAAGAGGGAATAGCGGTTTGCCCATTAGGCGTATCCCCCCTCCCCTGTCTCTTTGGATTCCGGAAATGGCTCTCCTCCTGAGGATCCTTCGGGGCCGCTCGCCGGTGGTTTCAAGATAAACACAGATGGAGCGTGCATGTCGGCCCGGGAGGGAACCCAGAGGACAACGACTCAGGATAGGCGCGTCGCAAGGAACCCGAGGATCAGTTCGACAATCTCATCGCAGTGGGTTTCCAGGGGGAAAGGATCAACCGTTGGTCCCCGTTCTCTTCTGAAGGACCCCTGGCGGCAATGGGCGGCAGGCCCCGGTCGGAACGCCGGCCAATCACTGTCGCCCACGGGCTATGGGCTGTCTGCGCTCCGAACCGAAGACGGA
>JASFIA010000449.1:0-3322 GCA_050122915.1 Desulfobacterales bacterium
GCAGATGGCTCTTTCTGACGGCAAGGCTCAGGGAGTCCATGACGAATTCGTGGTGTCCATCGGAGAAGGGCAGATAGACGAGGCGGATTTTCTTCGGCCGAATACGAATGCGGGGAAGCTCCGAGGAATAACGCTTCGGCGGGGTCAACCAGGCCGCAATGTTCATCGTTATCGTCTCCAGGGCCTCCCGGTAGGGGAGATTGGCTGATACCGGGGACCTATTTGGCAGCCGCCGGGTTGTGGGACCGTCCGGCTGACCCAGGGTAACAGTCCGCATGATCTGGAGAAATGCACCGGGTCGGATCTTGAACGCGGGTGACCAGAATCGGAAGGGACGGTCTTTCCAGTCGTCCTGGGGTGCCCTGGGCAGATTGGCCGCAATGGACAGATCCTCATAGGAAGATAACGGGAGGCCCTCCACCTCGGCCTGGATTCGCCAGAAGGGCAGGTAGGCATCGTTGTCCCCCGTCCCCATAACGGCAGCCCCCATACGCTTGAAGCCTTCGGGGTCAGGCACCCAGACCGTTTCGCAGTTCCGGCACGTCATCAGATGAGCGTCTTTGTGGCCGACCATGTCCCAGCCGCAGCGCGGGCAGAGGGTGGGAAGAATCCGAACCCCGGCGGTTGGTGGGCCGCCGGCAAAAGCCTCCAATTCGCCATCCGAAAGAGGCCCGGTGATGGGCGTTTCGAGAATGCCGTCGATGATGCGATCCCGTATCCGGTAAGGGGCATAGACGAGGCTTGCGGATTCTCCGATTTCGCACTGATGCAGGGCTGCGGTGCCGGAACCTCCAGGAAATCGTTCCCCGACGGCTTTGAGCATGTCTCGGCGGGACAGCTCTGGAGCGATGAACCGCCCCGGCGTGTCAGGGGTGACGTAGGAGAGCTTGAGGGCTTGGCTTCTAAGCCCGAGGGTCACCGGGAGGTGGCGGGAGGGCGTCGCCTGGAGGCTCACATCGACGAATTTGGGCATTACCCCGGCCGTCGTGCAGGTGAACAGCATCCCTTTGAACCGCCAATAGGGTACATAAACCAGGTCCTCTCCCGGAGCGGATGCCGGCTGGAACCGGTAGCGAAACCCGTCTAAATCCATCAGGAAGGACTTTGTGCGGCAATAGTTGCAGGCAAACAGTCGATCCGTCTCGGATAGGGTGGCCGGCGCCCCGCACTGAGGGCACTGGTAATCTATGAGAAAACTATAGCTTTTCACCGCAGGCGTTGCAGAAGAGGGCGTCTGTCAGGTTTTCCGCATGGCAACGGGAGCAGACGCTGGCCTTGGGAGGCGTCTCACTCGATTGACCGCAGCGGGAACAGAACTTGGCCGTCGGCGTCAGGTTTTTACCGCAGCTGATGCATTGCCGAAATACCAACTGCTGATGGCCGCAGAAGGGGCAGAACCGGGCATCCTCGGGAATCGGTTTTCGGCACTCGGCGCAGCCGGCGTCCTGGGGCGCTGCGGTGCCGGCGGCCGGACCGTCCTGGGGGTCGGCGAAGAAGCGGGCGAACATGGCGGGCATCATCAAACCGATGCCAGCGCCCATGCCCTCTGCTGCCATTCCCTCCTGGGATGCCGCTTTCTCCATCGCCATTGCGGCTTTCATTTTCATGAGTTTGCCCATGTCGTCGAAAACGCCCATTCGGCTTCGATCGTCGATCGCCTGCTGAACGTCCGGTGGGGGAGTAATTGCATTGATGTAGATCTGGGAGAGGCCCAGGCCGAAATGGCTGAAATCCTCCTGGAGTCGGCCGGATAGACCATTCGAGAGTTCATCATAGCGGGCCGGCAGGTTCAGGATGGAGTCGATGGTTTCACCCATGTAGTCGTTGAATCGGGAGACGATGACCCGGTTCAAATAGTCCTCGATGGATTCCGTGGTGTAGATGCCTTGGGTGCCCACTATCCGGTTGATGAACAGCGCGGGCTGGACCACTCGAAGATTGAAGACTCCGAACGCCCGCAACCGGATGAGCCCCAACTCCGTGTCCTTGAAGGCGACGGGATCCCGGGTACCCCACTTTAGGTTCGTGAAAACCTTCATGTTGACAAAATAGACCTCCGCCCGCAGCGGACTGGACATGGCCCAGGGGAGGCTGGCGATTTTGGTCAGAATGGGGATGTTGGCGGTTTTGAGGGTATGCCGACCGGGGCCAAACGCTTCGACAGCCTTGCCCTTGTAGAAAAACACCGCCGTCTGGTTTTCTCGGACGGTAAGCTGAGCCCCCCATTTGATCTCGCCGGATCCCTCCTCCGGGATGCGGTGAACGAGTTCCTGTCCGCTGTCGTCGAACCATTCGAGGTTTTCAAGAAAAACGAGATTCATTTGGTTGAGCATGCTGCCTCCACAGTTGACGTCTTGCATCAAGCCCCGATCCATCGAACGGAACGGGCACTGCCAATCGGTTATCGGTCGTCGGCGTCGCCCCGAGGGGTCAATTGAAGACCCGGCGGACCCAAAAGATGGGGGGTGTGGTCCGACAGCGGTGACTTGCCTTCGATCGGCGCCTCTGGTAAAGCCTCCGTGATCTTTCTTGAGACGGATCGATGCCCGCTTGGGGGCATTCCGTCGATCGACCCTTCCCCTTGGGACGGCATCGACATAGACCTCAGGAGAACGAATGATATTGGCGTTTTTGAAGACTGTTTTTACCTTCGTTATTGTTCCTATCGGCTTGATGTTGGAATTTCTTGTGGAATTTCCTTTCCGTCTGGCCGTCTTTTTGAGTGCCGACCTCAAGTCTCCGAGACACGGCAGCGCCCGGCGGAAATGAATTCTCGGTTCCCCTGGCCGGCACCCCACCCCTATCTCCGGAGGTGAGCATGCAAATCCTTGGCATCGACATCGGGTTCGGATTCACCAAGGCAACGGACGGCAGTGATACCATTATTTTCAAATCTCTTTACGGGGATGCCACAGAGATTCAATTCTGGGTTGATTTTCAGGATCGCGCACTCACCGACTACTTTCACGTCACCATCGACGGCAAGAGTTATTTCGTGGGAGATCTGGCCGAGCAGCAGTCCAGCGTGATCAGTTTCACCCTCGATCAGGAGCGGATGATTTCCGATTTCATGAAACTCTTCGTTCTGACGGTTGCGGGGGTCATGTCCGACAGCTCGGTTCCGTCCGAGGCGCCGTTGCGGATCGTATCCGGTCTTCCGGTCAGCTTTTTCAGGCAGTATCATGACCGGTTCCGAGATGTCCTCAAGGGCCGACACACCGTCACCTTTCACAATCCCGACGGCAGCCGAAAAGTCAAGCAGTTCAATATCGAAGAGGTGGCCCTGCTGCCGCAGCCGATGGGCAGCATCCTCAACACCGTC
>JASFIA010000450.1:0-3317 GCA_050122915.1 Desulfobacterales bacterium
ATCAAAGATATCCGGACCAACGACCAGATGGTTGCCCTCCTTGATGGACGTCGCGAGGAGGTCCCTGCTGATCCAGACCTCCTGGCTGAACTGAAACGGCGCGGGTTTGAAGGGAAAGAAGACGCCGGGATAGAGACGATATACGAGAAGTTCCGGCCTTTCCTCGATGGGCGGCTGCCGGTCGGCGCCGATGATCGAGCGTTGAACGAATCCCCTGCCGGAGGATGTCGGGTCGGAAATGATTTCCAGCACCCCTCCCTGGACGGTCAATTCCCCCCATGGATCCCCGAAAGGACCGTACCCATTTTCATAGTCGGCAATCAGGACGAAGGAAGGGGGGTGGGACGGCTTATCGATCGGGGTGTGGGGCGCAAAGCCAGTCAGGTGGCAGGAGGAGAAGAACCCCGAGACAGCGATCAGGCAAAAAAGGATTATGGGCGCTCGAACACACAGATTGAGAAAAGCCATATACACGTCATTCCCGCCGAAAGGCAACCGCTAAGAAGCCGGGCAACATAAGGGGGTCACCGATGGTCAATACGGATTTATATCGTTTCAAAGAGGAAATCCATTGAAATGCAATCTGCAATCGTGTGGGAGAAACCGCTTCATCTGCGGCGAGGATCCCTCCCCTGCCGCCGGGCTACGGCGGCTATCGGGAGACAAGGACCCGGTCGACCGAGAGGACCGTCCCCCTATGCTTTTCGGATCACCCGTCCTCCGCAATGCCTCTTGCCCCTTTTTGTATTGACTGTGTATTTATGCATTTAAGCCGGTTGGGTCAACCACGTTTTGGGATTCGCCCTTCGGGGTCCCCCCGGCCAAGGCAGCCCAAGCGCCGATAGTCGGCACCATGTCGGGTATCCATGGCAAGAGGAAAGCTTCCGGGTGCTTGGGGCGTCCACGGACTTCTTGCCCGTGACCGCAGTCTCTCTTGATACGAAAGTGAACTTATCTCCAAATGAAATTACAATATTGAATTTTAATTCCGGTCTGCCGGGGGGTAGGGGCTCCCCCTCCTGTCAATCGCGATCGGGGCGGCCCATGCCCCCAAGGTTGCCGGCCCCCTTCCCTGTGAGGGGCCCATCCCATGCCGGACACGTAAAGGGATGCCGCGGGGTGTCCGCTCAACAATAACAATAATGTATATATTCAATAGAAAAAAACAAAATTGTTTAATTGTTTTTCTTTTTTTAGTTTTCACCTTTGTCGGGTATAATTATCAACTATTTGAAAAAAATATAAAAAATTTCAATATTGAATGTGGCCGGATTATTGGCACAACCATTGCTCAATAACCCCTCCCAAGTACGCACGATTGTCCATTGCCAAAGTCAGCTCGTGCATTTGTTCACTGTGAAGGCGGTCGCGGAGGAGGCCGCCACATCCTTCAGCCAAACTTGAGGAGGCGTCATGATGAGAAGAATTGTCTGGTCCTTGTTGATTACTTTGTTTAGCGTCGGTGTCGCGGTTGCTGCCGATGAGGCCATTACTCTCGAAAGCAACAAAGCGGCCATCGACCTCATTCAGGAACATGCCAACTTTTTGTGGACCTTGATCGCGGCCGCATTGGTGTTTTTCATGCAGGCAGGGTTTGCCCTGGTGGAAGCGGGGTTTACGAGGGCAAAGAATGCCATCAACATTTTAATGAAAAATCTGATGGATTTTTCCGTCGGCACCTTGGCGTTCTGGGCTGTCGGTTTCGGGCTTATGTTTGGCGTCAGCAGTACCGGCCTGATCGGGACCTCGGGCTTTTTCCTAAGCGATTTTACCGGCGAAGGCACCGAGTGGACCCTGGCCTTCTGGATGTTCCAGGTCGTTTTCTGCGCAACGGCGGCCACCATCGTTTCCGGTGCCATGGCCGAACGAACCAAATTTGTCGGCTATCTCCTGTATAGTGCCATCTTGAGCGCCATCATCTACCCCATATTCGGCGGGTGGGCGTGGGGCAGCCTTTTTAACGGCAGCGGCTGGCTCGAAGGGCTCGGGTTCATCGATTTCGCGGGCTCCACCGTTGTCCATTCGGTCGGTGGTTGGGCGGCCTTGGCCGGGGCCATCGTCCTGGGACCGCGTCTGGGCAAGTACCTGCCAAATGGCAAGGTACGACCGATCTTGGGCCACAATATTCCCCTGGCCGGCCTGGGGGTCTTCATCCTATGGCTCGGGTGGTTCGGTTTCAACCCGGGCTCTACCACCACTGCCGACAAAAGCATTGCCATGATCTTTGTGAACACCAATCTGGCTGCCGCCGCCGGCTGTGTTCTGGCCATGGTCACCTCCTGGATTCAGTTCGGAAAACCCGAAATCGGCATGAGTCTCAACGGCGCCCTGGCTGGCCTCGTGGGCATTACGGCCGGTTGTGCCAACGTCACCCCATTTAGCTCCATCATTATTGGAGCCGTGGCCGGCGTGATCGTTGTTTACTCGGTCCTCTTTTTCGATAAGATCAAAATCGATGATCCGGTCGGAGCGGTGTCCGTCCACGGCGTATGCGGTGCCTGGGGTACCCTGGGGGCCGGCGTCTTCGATATGGCCGGTTTCTCCATGAAGACCATCGGCGTTCAGTTGGTGGGTATCGGTGCCTGCTTTCTCTGGACCTTCATCGCCGCCTTTGCCATGTTCAAGATCATCGACGCCGTGGTCGGTCTTCGGGTATCTCCGGAAGAAGAACTCGAAGGTCTCGATTTCTCTGAGCATGGCGGCTCCGCCTATCCGGATTTCGAGGTGTCGACCTACACCCAGGCGCCCGGAATGGCAGGCAGCGGCACAGGCGGCGCCAGCAAAAAACTGGCCCCTTCGGCAAGCGTCGCCGAGGAATCGGCCTGATCCGTCCTGCCGGCTGGTCGTCTAACCGGCAACCGGCTGGTGTGTTCCCCCCGAAGTGGTGGCTGTGTCCGGGATTCCCCCTCGCCCTTCCCGGGCACAGCCTCCAAATCGGCAGGGAGGAACCCCCAACCCTTCACACTGGAAACCTGCGGCCCCCAATGATTCCCCCGCAGGTCAGGGGGTCGCATGATGCCTCCTCGGGGTTCGGGATCCCTCCAAGGCAAGTCCTCCTCCCTGCCGATTTTTTCCTTCCCCAACATCGGTCCCTTCGACGAGACCGGATACGACAATCTTCCTGAAACGATATCGTGGCGGAATAGGCGGTCGAACCGGTTTGCGGTGCCGCGGCACACCAATCCCTGGTCGGATGTGCCGGTTGCCGCAATGGGGATCCCGACGAGGGGAAACGGACCGTCAGACAAGACACCTCATCCGTCCCAAGGGCGTCGTTCCTGGTTCCGGGTTCGGTTTGGATCGATTAGACCGGCAGG
>JASFIA010000451.1:0-3303 GCA_050122915.1 Desulfobacterales bacterium
CAATGCCAATCATCCCGGCGTCTCATAGGATCCGTCACCGACTGCGACACCCCTGAGGTTTCCGTCAGAAGCGAAACCGGGGTCAGTTTCAGCGATTGATTTGACCGTTATCCTCAAAGGTCGTGGACGGGGTCCCCTCAGTGAGCCGGACCGTGCTAAAAGCGGCAAGACTCTCCCATTTATCCCTCGACCTGTCCCTTGAATCCCTCTCCGGTGGATGGGAATCCCTGCAGGAGTTCGAGATCCATACGACTCCGGTCTCCCGGCGCGGTTGAACCTGCATTGGGGCTATCCGGAAGACCTTTATCGGGGGAGTTGTCCGTTTGATTCCATGAAACCGAGAATGATGTCTGCTGTGGTTCCGGTCGCTTCCGATCGGAAGTTCAGCGATCTGCCGTCCCCAGGGCCAGGCGACCAATGCGGATTTCGCCTCAGTTGCTGCTGAACTTGCGGGCCAGTTCGTTGTCGATCACGTAGATGCAGACTTCCTTGGCCCCGCGTTCGGTGTATTTGCACCGGTCACAGAGATTGCCCATTAAAAAAGTGACGTCATCGCGTATCTTTCGATCATGGGTCTTAAAGGCCGGCTCACCGTAGTCTTTGATGGCCTGGCGGAAGTTTTCGTTTGCCAGGAAGGGGTCGAGTACCTTCTCCTTTAGGTGGTAGACATACCGTTCATGAATGGACTCGAAAAGGGTGGTCTGGGCGGGGGGAACATTTTCCACAAGGATTTCCTGGGTCAATGTCTCTGATGCATACTCCCTTTGGGTGGCGGATCTGAAAGACCGCCGGGCCTCTTCTTCGGCATCGGCTCCCAGCACCCGGATCTCGAACCCTTTGAAGTAGGCGTCGCTGATTTCGATCCGGTCTCCGGTGTAGTTGCACCGTGCCGTGGTCCCCTGCTCGAAATTGACGGCAAAGAGATAGTTTAGGATGTCGCGGGTTATCTGTTCCTCGTTGTAGTAGTAAAGGGATTCCTTGACTTCCTGCAAAATGGTGTAGTTGTACATCTGGGTCAGGGAGTCCAGGAACCCAGAGGGAATCTGCTCGTTTAGATCCTGGCGCATCTTGGTGAAATAGGTATGAAGGTCTGCCATGTTGATGAGTTTTTCTTCCCTGGCGAAGGCGGAATAAAATTCGTTGAATATTTTGATGGAATCCCTTCCGGACAGCCCTTGCATTCCTTCGTTTTCACTCTCGCCGATGATTTTTTGTCGCCGCTTGGCGGTGAAGCTCTTTCGATCTTCTTCCTTCAGCCACGGAGGAATGTGGCCGGTGTAAATCTCCATCTTCAGAAGTTGGAGATTTTGATCACAGTAAAGCCGGTATTTGTCGGGTGTGCCGATCCACTCAAGAAGGGCGTCGGAACGGGTGTTGATCCGGGTCGAGATGATGACCCGAGCAAAATTGTGAAGCACCCTCGGGAGGAATCTCTGTTCGATGTGGCGACCGAAAATATTCCGGTAGATGTCGATTTCAGTATTGAGATCGAGAACATAAGGGATTTTGATGTACTCGATCCGATCCGAGAAAGATTGAATGTCCTGGATATTTTTCCGATCCTCAGGGTTCATGAGGGCAATGAGCAGGGAGTTCACGTTCTCTTCGATGTCCTCTACCTTGTGAACCCCCTCGCTGATGATATTGTGCAGTTCGATCAGCCGCTCCACATTGTGGGACTTGATGTCCATGAGACCGTATACGCCGTTGTTGGTCTTGGCGTAGCGGGAATAAAGGTAGTTGACTTGACTGCTGTCCTTGAGCAACCCGTTGATGCGCCGTTGGAGCATGGTGTTGCTGAGAACGTGCTGGCGCAGCGGACGGTCGCCGGGATTGAAGACGCTGACGCCTTCCCCGAGTCGCCGTCCGAAGCGGAACGGCCTGGCGTATAGCATGGTCAAAACGCGGGTCGGACTTTTGAGGCGGTTTAGCAGCGCTTCGTAGATGGAACTGCAGATGGTGCAGGATTCTTCCCGAAACAGCCAGTCGTATTCCTTTTCCGTAAACAAATTCCACTTGAACTCGTTGTTTTGGAAGAGGTCGTCCATGAAGGAACGCCGGTAGCGTTTGGGCACCATCAAAATAGGGTGGTCATGGCTGGGGCAGGGCACTTCCACATACCGGTCGCTGTCGGCGATGGCCAGTTTGTCGATTTTTTCTTCCGGGGGCGGGGCCGGAGAAGCCGGCGCGGGAGCGGCGTTGTCCATGCCGGTGGTCGTCGCCTCCATCATCTGAAACATGCGCTCGAATAGGGGCAGGGATTTTTGCTTGCTGTCAGGCCCTAAGAGATTGCGGTCGAGACGCCATATGGCTTCATAGCGCAATCCGGCCGGGGTGTTGCAGTAATCTTCGAATCGCCTGAGCAGATTGTTTAAAAAGGTGCTCTTCCCGCACCCGGGAGGACCGTCGAAAATGTATATTTTGTTCTGCTGAGCGCCGCGCTTCATGGCCTCGACATGGCTGATCAGCCGGTTGGCAAAGAGGCGGTCGGCGAAGAAGGGGTGGTCCGCTCCCTCGACGAAGAGGCGGTTGCAGTCGTAGGGAACGAAATGGATCGATTCCGGGTCGTCGGGATATTCGTCGATCCCCTCCTCGACATAGGTTTTGACCATGTCGTGGAATATTTGGAAGATATTTCGCAGAACACGGTCGGGTGATTCGAGAACATGCTGGAGAAACAGCTCGAAGGGGATTGGGGCGGGATGCCCCCATTCTTCCAGGTTGTCGTCCAGGCTCTCCAGTGCATTTCGGATGTTGTCCATTGGGTTCCTCTTTGCCGGATTGGCGAAACTGGCGTCAGACGACTGCCACCCCTTCGTTCTGGGGGTCTTTTTCAGCAGCCTCCCGGGTCAGTTTGCGGTTTCCCATGGTGTACACGACCCGCTGCCAGTGCATTTTCCGGGGTGTTTTTTCCTCCTGAGATATTCCCATGGCACCGGCCAGATAGGTCGCGACATCACCGCCGTCCTCGGCCACCAACTCGCTGGTTTCCAGCTTCACAGGCCCATTCCACAGGTACTCGATCCCCATCAGTGTGTTGGGGATATACTCTTTGAGCAGCGGTTTGCCTTCAAACCGGTGAATCAGATAGAGGGCGTCGCCGGATGATTTGTCCGGCGCCACCTCGATGTGAGGGGGATGGTAGAGGGAGTCGAAAAGCATGGCACGGTAATCGACGGCCTTTCGGCTCTTCACATAGTATTCCCAGACCATTTTCTGCTTGTTGAGGCGCTTTCCGGCCACAAACAAACGGTGCCGGTTGATAAAATCCTGATCGACAAATGAATTGATAAAAGTGAAATC
>JASFIA010000452.1:0-3282 GCA_050122915.1 Desulfobacterales bacterium
GGACGCAGCAGATAACCATTTGACCATGTTTCTGCCATGTCCCGGTTAGAATGGAGGCCTACCATACCCGCATGAGTCACAGCCAAATACGTGACTTCCTCCTAACATCCTTATCATCATTCTCTCCTCCCGGGGCAAGGCGGAAACGCTTTGCCCCGCCTCGTTTCCGAAAGCGGCGGTCACCACGGGGACTAAAGATTCCTGCCGGTTTGGCCGAGCGATAATATAGACGCCGGAACGGGTTAACGTTTCAACATCACTCTCCTTCCTTGAGGGCAAGGCCGAAAGGCCTTGCCCTGCTTTTTTTCTTCGCCCCGGGATACATTCCCACAGGGGATTTCCAAAAACGATGGTGACTCCGCAACAGGGCGGTAGTCAAAAGCCCAACCCTTCCAGACCTCGTTCACTCTGACAGGCAAAGGCCCAGGGAACCGACCATCGCTCTAAGTGCCGCCAATTGACCGATGGCTGCCGTGTCGTCAACACATGGCGATTCCATGAGGGCTCACTGGGGCCGCCCTATCGATGGGATGGCCTCAAGAAAAGGCGTCATTGCCGTCGGGCCAAACGATCGGGTAACCGTTCCAGTTCTACTTCGGAATTCTCAGTACCTTGCTCTCGAAGGAAATCAGATCTTCTTTCATCGGCGCCGATTCGATGGGTGGCAACAGGTCGGTGTCCGCGTCGGTTGCTGCGTAAGCCTTCAATCCCCGAGGCTGGGGCCGAAGGACCTGACTCGGCGGCAGATCACTCCTCTCGTCAGTTAAATAATCGTGCATCCAGTCCAATGCTTTGAAGAGATAATAGTGAAGCGGCACGAATTGAACGGCGCCGGTGGCGGGGTCGACCCAGAGGGTCGAAATGAGCGCATCGAAATGCTGGGCATTGACCACTTCGATATAGCTCAGACGGCTCTTTTCCCCTTCCACCACCTGGTTCAGTCCGAAATAGGGGCGGGAGTGATAATTGGGGAATACCAGAGCGTCATTTCTTCCGGCCAGCACGATGGCCGGGGTGCCGTGAAGATTCCCGGTTGTGAGAGTTTCCCGAATCCCCCGCTGTACCCGCCGGAGCCGTTTCCGGTCGGCTTGCGTTTCAGGACCGTCAAGCAGAGATGAATCCCCCGTGGCCAGGTAGCGGAAGCAGCGGGCACCGTCGAGATTGAGGTCCTGCTCCCCGGATGTGGGGGAAATCGAAGCGTTCTCGGCGATGGGCCCGTTTAAAGCCCACTCATTGACCAGGTTGATGCCGCTGGTCCCGGGAATGCCGCTGCTGACGGAGAAGAGAATAGCCGCTGTTTGCTGAGGAAGCGAAATCGGGAATCCGTTCGTGTCCGTTGCGGCAAAACTGATGCCGCAGAGGTTTTCCCACACCGCGAAGCGCCCATGGGCTGCTGCGTAAGTGGGGTTCAGGGAGCGCCAGAGGTTGAGCCACTCGTGAGAGGCCAGAAGCGTGTCCTGTTCTTCGTAGTAGCCATGTTGGCGAAGAATGGAAAGGGACTCTTCGGCCTGTTCGTCCAGCGTATCCTCGGTCAGAAATCCGGCGTCCCGCAACGAGCGGCAACGGTTGGCCCGGGCGGTCACGCCGGGAGGTGCACCGATCGGTTCTAAAGCGCTCAGAGGGGTGCCGACCAGGGAGGGGCTCAACGCTGCACAACCCGCAAAAATGGACATCAAGGTGTGATTGTCGTAAAGGGACGTTCCGTGACCGGAAAATGACTCATCGCCGAATTCGATCACGAACTTACCCGCCGAATCGGGGTTTATATTGGGTTCGATGACCACCAATCCGTCGATCAAGCCCTTTTTATCCTTTTCCAGGGCCCGAAGCGATGCGCCCGCTCCGTTGGAGGTGCCCGAAGCAATCACCAGGGTGTTCGCCGACGTAAATGTCCTTCCATAATGATTGCGGTTTCTTTCGTTTTTCAAGGCAGGCCCTTTCGATCCGAACTCCTGGTTCAGGGCCCAGAAGGCAAACCTGATCCCCTGGAGCGAAAGATCCCCCCACAACCGCTCCGGGTTGATCTGGGAGTGGGCGTGCTTGGTGGCTACCCGGTCTGGATTGTCGGCAATGAAGGCGGTGAGTTTCCCAGTCTCCTTGACCGTGAACTGGGATGCCCGGCCGGCCGTTTCAGAAGGCGTCAGTTCACCGTCCCGATCGAAGACATCATCGGTTTCGAGCAGATGGAATCCGGTGCCCGTGGCCTTGCCAGACAACACAACGGCACACCCCTCGAACAGGCCCCACTCGCCGACGGCGATGCCCCCGTAATAGCCCCTGGATCCCGATGGCGGGGCAAGAAAGATACAGGGATCCTCGGGATCGAAATGTTCCGGAATCTGCACGGCAACGGGAACATTGTTCACATTGCCGGACCCGGCCGGCTCTTTCATGAGGGCCTTGTATTCAACCCCCGGAATCAGACCCGCCTCGACATCAGTGCCGATAACCGGCGCCAGCCCAGGACCCCAGAAGATGCCATACCCCCCCGCCGAGGTCATATCCGTTATGGCACGGAAATTCGTGTATATCGCCAGGCGGCGAAGTTCCGTTGGGGTCGGGTTCGTCGGATCTGCGAAGCCGGGTGGCGTTGGCGATTGCAGACCCGCTGCATTGAGGCCCCCTGAAAGCAGGTCATCGGGATATCCGGGAAAGGGGGGCACATCGTTGGGCCTGGGATCGCGAAGGGTCTGGCCGTCATACGCCGTGATCTTCACGCTTCCCTGCACGACGAAGGACGGCGGTGGCGAATATTGCCCAGCCAAAGCAAAACCAACCCAAAAGACAAGAACACCTGCGAGACACAATGAAAGGGATTTTCGCATTTTTGCCTCCTCATTCCTTTTTGGGTTCATGGTGGTTGGCAAAGGAAAGTATCGCATGGAATTCTTTTCTTCAGATCGTTATGTCCTTAATTGGCGAACCGTGACCATGCTCACAAAAGGTTAAAAATACCCCACGATGGATGACGGTGTGGTTTCAGTAAAAATGGGATCCCGACACGTCGCGGAAATGCCCCGACTGTTTTCGCCGGCACCCGCGGAATTGCCGATCTCTTCCCGACCATCCAAACCCGGTTTTCTGCTCGGTTTAGTCTTGCTGACCGTTGCCCGCGACAACGATCCCAAAAGTCGAATGGGGTACCGGATGCGATTGGGATCCGCGATGTTGTTGAAGAAATGCTGGATGACGATGGTACAAGGTGTCGGCAGGGTATCCCCCTCATGCAATCAGAAGAAAGACCCCAAAACCCCGCAGATGAATGGAACGAGGGGTCGATAC
>JASFIA010000453.1:0-3277 GCA_050122915.1 Desulfobacterales bacterium
AGGTGGTGCTCTTGGCGGATGACTCCGGCGTCACCCCCTTCGATGAGGCCTGCAGCCGCATCTGGTGGCAACTGGCCCACCGCTTCCCCGACCGCCCCGTGCCGTCTGCTTGTTTGGCCGCGACCATGGAGCTGCGGGGGATCGCCGATCTCGATCATGGCATGGCAGCAGCCGATGCTGAGAATCTCTACCGGTTTCTCCAGGGAAGGGCGGTCATTCGAGGCACGGCTCCCCCGATCCCCATGGCCGTGGACAACGCCATGCCGCTTGCCGGGGTCGAACAGCTCAACTCCCCTGTTCCTGGAGTGGTGGTGTTCATGAAGTCTCCGGGAGATTGGGTGAAAAGCGGCGACGTCGTAGCCGAGGTGGTTAATCCATTGGCCGGAACCGAGATGGATCGGGTTTTTCCCCTTCAAGCGGCTGTGGACGGGATTCTGTTTGCCCGCAGTGCGGATCGATTTGCCCGGCCGGGACGGATACTGGCCAAAATTGCCGGCCGGAAATCCATCAGAAGCGCCGGGGACAATCTTCTCACCCTATAACCCTTCATTCGTTCCCGCTCGGTGTCGTCTCTTTCGCCTTCCGCCTGCTCTCCCATGCCGCGACCCGTTCTCTCCGGCCCATCGCGCCCCCGTCCACCGAAATGGCTGCACAATATACTTGACAAAAACAGTATGAATTAAGTATTAGAAAGGCGTTTTTTATTGTTCGCCATTATTTCTAAAGGCCATGACGCAGTCGATCTCCACTCATAACAGCCACCGGATTTGGCTGACCCTTTTCTTGGTAGTGAGCCTTGGGGTGAATGCCCCTGCCGGATTTGCTCTATCCTGCGGCGATGACGCTTCGTGCTGCTGTCGACCCGGCCCTTCGATGCCGGAGAATCCCAGTAATCCCCCGGGGGCCATGGCCATGGGCTGCTGCCCTATCGGCGACGCACCAGTGTGCGACTGGAGCCCCGGGACCCGGATGGGCGTTACCGATCGTCCCATGCTTGCTCCCAAGGACGACCTGCCGCGATCGGTAAACCTTCCCCTCGCCGGGATGGCATCGGTCCTTCAGGATGCCGCCCTCCCCATCGTCTTTTTCAAATCGACCGATCCCGCCGGTCGAGCCGGCCCGCCGATTTACCTGGCCAATCTCACCTTTCTTTGTTGATCGATCAAACGGCCGCCGACAGGTCGTATCCCGCCGCTGCCCGTTACCGTTCGAATTCGCTGGTGCGTCTGTCCGTCCGACAATCTGCCTGATCTCTGTTCCTCAGGGGACTTCGAATCCACCAGAGGCGGTGGCCCTTGCCGCCAGCGCCAAGCGTCCGTTATTTTCAACCAGGATATCCTCCCGGCTGGCACGGGCTGTTGCCATCCGATGAACCGTCAAAGGAGACAACCACACATGAGCAAGCGTTCTGTTGATAGACCCAACAAGCAAACCGATCTTATCGCCCGGAAAAAGGAGGCGGTTCTTGGATCATCCCGAAAACCGGTCTCGGGTCAGATGATCATTGCGGTGCTGATCGTGATTATTGCCGGAGGAGCCGCGGTGATGATTGCCATTCAAGGCAGTGGCGGACAGACCGTCCCGGAACCGGGCGATGCCCCCCGGGTCGCTGCCGACGCCCGTATAGTGACCTATCCCGTCACCGCCTTCGATGACGGCAAGGCCCGGCACTATGAGTTCGTAGCAGGGGATACAACCATCCGCTACTTCATCATTAAAAGCGCCGATGGTGTCATCCGGGCAGCCTTCGACGCCTGTGATGTCTGCTGGCCGGCCGGCAAAGGATACGTCCAGGACGGCGACGTCATGGTCTGCCGCAACTGCAGCCGCCGGTTTGCCTCCCACCTGGTCAACGAAGTCCAGGGGGGATGCAATCCCGCCCCCCTCAACCGCGCCATCGAGGGGGACCGCCTGGTGATCACCACCGCCGACATCCTCGACGGTGCCGGCTATTTCGACTTCAAGGAAGGGAACAAGGGATGACCCTAAGCGAGATTGCCGTACGAAATCTGATTCGCCGCAAAGGCAAGGCGGCCCTGATCCTGATCGGCTTGGTCATCGGCGTGGCCACCGTGGTGTCCGTGGTGACCTTTGCTGACACCGTCACGGGCGATATCAACGACAAGCTTGAAAAATACGGCGCCAACATTCTCATCGTCCCCAAGACCGAGAATCTCTCCCTTAGCTACGGGGGAATCTCCATGGGGGGCATCTCCTTCGATATGAAGGAAATCCGCGAATCGGATCTTGCAAGGGTTCGAACCATCACCAATGCGGCCAACATCGCTGCCGTGGGTCCCATGGTATTGGGAGCCACCCGCATCCAGGAGCGGCCGGTGATGCTGGCCGGCGTCGACTTTTCCGAATCCCGGGTCCTTAAGCCCTGGTGGAAGGTAAGCGGCCGCTTTCCGGAAGACGGTGAACTGCTGCCGGGGGCTGAAGCGGCAAGACATCTTGGGCTCGAGCCGGGAATGACTGTTAATTTGGATGGCCGGCGGTTTCGCATCAGTGGCCTCCTCGAACCGACGGGGTCCCAGGACGACCAACTCGTCTTCACACGGCTCGCGTCTGCCCAGGCGCTTCTGGGTAAAATCGGACGGCTGTCCCTTGCCGAGGTGGCAGCCTTGTGTACCGATTGTCCCATCACCGAAATGGTCCGGCAGCTGTCGGCCGTCTTGCCGGGCGCCAGGGTCATGGCCATCCAACAGGTGGTCAAGGGACGGATGGAAACCCTCCATCAGTTCAAGCGGTTTTCTTTCGGCATTTCGGTGCTGGTGGTTCTAATCGGAAGCCTTGCGGTGATCGTGACAATGATTGGAAACGTGCGGGAGCGAAAGCAGGAGATCGGTGTATTCAGAGCGATCGGGTTCCGGAAGAGCCACGTCATGCGGATTGTCATGATCGAGGCCGGCATCATCTCCTTCGCAGCGGGTATTCTGGGATATCTCGGGGGAATCGGGGCGACCCGGTTGGCCTTGCTGCTGTTTACGGAAAGCGCCGGCGCGGAGCTGGCTTTTCGGCCAGAACTGGCCGCGGGCTCCCTGGTAGTGGCCGTCGCCGTCGGAATGGCGTCGGCCTTGTATCCGGCCATGCTTGCCGCACGAATGGATCCCAATGAGGCCCTGCGAGCCTTGTGAGGAAATGGCCTCCCGCGCCGTCCCTCGGCAAGTGACGGCGCCGTCGGGTACCTTCGGGGCGGGTGCGCTCAGCCGCATTGTACCCGATGCGAGAAAGAGAATGGACCTGACCGTTTTTCATTCCGGACATGAACGAATGA
>JASFIA010000454.1:0-3256 GCA_050122915.1 Desulfobacterales bacterium
CTATCGACGACACGGCCGGATGATGCCGGCAGATGGGATCGAGCGACTGGCGGGCTATGACGCCATCTACCTGGGCGCGGTGGGATTTCCCGGGGTGCCGGATCACATATCCCTGTGGGGGCTGCTGTTGCCCATCCGGCGGGAATTCAGTCAGTACGTCTCTTTGCGGCCGGTTCGCTTGATGCGGGGCGTCGAGGCCCCGGTGAAGCGACAGGTCGGGGAGATCGATATTTTGATCGTTCGGGAGAATATCGAGGGGGAGTATTCCAAAATCGGCGGACGGCTTTACGAAGGCACCGATGCGGAAATGGTGGTCCAGGAAAGTGTGTTTACCCGAAAGGGCGTGGACCGCATTATGGACTATGCTTTCAAGCTCGCCCGAACCCGGCCCGCTAGGCATCTTACCTCGGCCACCAAATCCAACGGCATCTTCCATACGATGCCCTACTGGGACGAGCGCTTCAGGGCCATGGCAGAGAGATACCCCGATATCGAAACGGACCAGTACCATATCGACATCTTGGCTGCTCAGTTTGTCATGCATCCGGATCGATTCGACGTGGTCGTTGCCAGCAACCTGTTCGGCGACATCCTGTCGGATCTGGGGCCGGGGGTAACCGGCACCATCGGGATCGCCCCGTCGGCCAACATCAACCCGGAGAAGCAATTCCCGTCCATGTTCGAACCGGTTCACGGGTCGGCCCCGGACATTGCCGGCAAGGGCATCGCCAATCCCATCGGTCAGATTTGGGCGGGGGCCATGATGCTCGACCATCTCGGCCATTCCGACGCCGCCCAGGCGATCGAATCAACCATCGAAGACGTTCTCGAAAACGGTGATGTGCGGACGCCGGATATGGGAGGGCGGGCGTCCACCAGGCAATTGGGGGAAACCATCGCTTCACTGATCTGAGGGGCGAGGCGCTTTTCCGACAAAAAGGGACAGGGGAGGGTGATGTGTTTGAAGGCTTTTCCTACCGCCGTATGAGCGTCGACGACGGCATAGAGATCAACCTGCGTATCGGCGGTTCCGGCCCCCCGCTGCTGCTATTGCACGGCTACCCCCAAACCCATGTCATATGGCACAAGATCGCCCCTGCACTGGCCGGGCGGTTCACCGTGGTGGCCGCCGACCTTCGGGGCTACGGGGACAGTTCCAAGCCGGACGGCGGTCGGAATCATGAAAACTACAGTTTCCGGGCCATGGCGAGGGATCAGGTGGCGGTGATGGAATCGTTGGGGTTTTCCCGGTTTTTTTCGGCGGGACATGACCGAGGCGCCCGGGTTCTTCATCGCATGGCGCTGGACTTTCCCGACCGGATCGAAAAAGCCGTCATGCTCGACATCCTGCCCACGCTCTACATGTACGAGCACACCGACATGGCATTCGCCCGGGGGTATTTTCACTGGTTTTTCCTCATCCAGCCATTCGATTTTCCCGAACGGATGATCGGGGGGGACCCGGAGCACTACCTCACAAAGAAATTACAAAAGGGCCTGCGGACGGATGGCGCCATCACGCCCGAGGCCCTGAAGGAATATCTTCGCTGTTTCACTAATCCGAAAACCATTCACGCCTCCTGCGAAGACTATCGGGCAGCGGCGGGGATCGACCTGGAACACGACCGGGAGGACATCCACCGTGAATTGAACTGCCCACTGCACGTCCTCTGGGGGCTCCAGGGCATTCTTGGGCGGCTTTTCGACGTCATGACACCGTGGCAGGATAGGGCGGCCCAGGTGTCGGGAAAGGGACTGGACTGCGGCCACTATCTGGCGGAAGAGGCCCCGGAGGAAACTCTCGCCGAAATAGAGGCCTTTCTGTCCGCCTAAGCGATGCGACCAGGGATTCAACTCCCAAGTGATGATGAAGGAAACGAACAATGACAACCTCATTGACCATGGCACTCGAGACGGTTCATTCCGGAGTTGGACAGGGCAGCGTTTTGGACCAGATCGACAAACGCTATCGCAAGCAGCAAAGACTGACGCTATTTGAGATGCTCGAAAACGTCGATGACAAGGACTTAAAAAATTTCCCGGTCGAGCTCTATAAGCACATCCCTCAAAACGGGAAAAAGCAGCCGGCCATACTGCGTTTCTTCCTGCCGCTTTGGGAAGGTCACGACGAGATTTTTTGGCAATCACTCGGAGATTACGTCATTTTAGCCGTTCACCGGGTGAAAGACTTGGAATTCGACAGGGTCAGAGGTCGGATCAAGGTGGAATACTTTGCCAAGATAAAAGGTCGGATCAAATATCCCAAAGACATCAAGGAGATCATCCAAAAACTCGCCTATCTTGTGGATACCGAGGCCTTGCCGACCGATTTCACCCGCTTCCGGCGCATGGCCGAGCGGCGCGGCAGTTTGGGCGAGATGAGCAAAGAGCAGGCGGCGCTGATCGGAGCGGCATTAAAGTTTCTTGAAATATAGGAGGGATAGAGCGATGTGCCCGTTGACGTCGTTGGCGGAAACGCCTCGTCCCTGATGCCTCGGCCCCCGTCGGCTGACGGGCAGGCGTCTACTTCCTTGAAGGGACACCATGGTTACCTGCTATCTGAAATACATCATCGACCCTTATAAAGTTCAGGAATTCGAAATCTATGCGAAACTCTGGATCCCGCTGGTAAACAAATTTGGTGGAATTCATCATGGATATTTTTTGCCCCATGAAGGGGCAAACGATGTCGCCTATGCCCTGTTTAGTTTTCCGAGTCTCTCTGACTATGAAGACTACCGAGAGAAAATCGGGGGTGACCCGGAGTGTCAGCGCGCGTTTCGGCATGCCAAAGAGACGCGGTGCATCATCAGCTTTGAAAGAAGTTTTATGAGGCCGCTGTTCGAATAGGTCGAAACGGCCGGCGGCCGCCCTGGGACTTCCGCTACAGACCGGGACCCAGTGGAAGGAGAGCCATTGGTACCCGAAGGGCGAAAACAGACCTTTGAAACCCTTCTTCGGGTGGGGATACCGTCTATAATGAAATCCCATACGCCGGTTATCATCCCTAACCCACGACAGGGCCGTCTATGGCCGCAACCGCCAAAGACACCAATGCCGACGGCCGTGAGACCGATTGAAAAACCCGGACTGGGAGATCAGCCGGCGCGACCATTTGAAAGCGTCTGTGCCCATGGCCTTGTGGGGATTTCCCTGGGATGCCGGCCGCTCACTTGGCCGACACCGATCCACAACCGATCCTTCGCTTCGGAGTGGTAAAGGATATCGCCAAACGGACTGACAATGAAAATCAGAC
>JASFIA010000455.1:0-3252 GCA_050122915.1 Desulfobacterales bacterium
TCGGCATCCGCGAATCCGACCGGTTTTTCGAACTGCTGTCCACTATCAGTGGCCGGCCGGTTCCGGCAGAGTTCTCAGCCCAACGGGGACGCCTGCTGGATGCCATGGTGGACGGCCACAAACATTTAAACGGCATTCGCGCGGCCCTGTTCGGTGAGGAGGATCTGGTGGCCGGACTGGCTGGTTTCTGTGGGGAGCTGGGCATCATTCCCGTTCTCTGCGCCACGGGCGGCGGCAATGGGCGCTTTGCCCGAACCGTTCGATCGGTCGTGCCTGAACGCTTCCATGACCAGATGGAGATCCTGGAGAACGCGGATTTCGTCACCATCGAAAAGGCCTTGGAAACCGTCGGCGTGGACCTGCTCATTGGGCACAGCAAAGGATACACCATGTCCCGACGGCTGAATCGTCCCTTGATCCGGGTGGGGTTTCCCGTTCACGACCGAGTCGACGGCAGCCGCCTGCTTCACCTGAGTTATCGGGGCGCCCAGCAGCTTTTCGACCGGATCGCCAACACGCTGATCGAAGAGAAACAGAATCAAAACGATGTGGGCTACACCTACTATTAATGCCTGATACCCACGTCCTTGACGAATCCCATCGGAGCACACAATGGCACACCAACATGGTGAGTTATCGCCGAGGGGTCGCTGTAGTTAAAAAATAAGGAACATCGCACGGCCCATGGCTGCGGGCCGAGCATTGCAGCACTCGGCGAAAACGGCCCTGTGCCTGTCCGGGCGTCAGCGAGTATCGCAGGGGCCGGCGGTTGTGAGAACCGAAGGAGAGCCCGCCGGGGGCCCGCGACCGCCTGAAAAAACCAGTCAGTGACTCAGAATAGAGCCAACGGCATCCGTCAATAGCCAACCTCTCAGAACCAGGTTGAAGTACCGTCATCGAAAGGGCCGCACCATGAATCTCGACAACCACCCCTGTTTCAACCCCGATGCCTGCAAATCCTTCGGGCGTGTTCATCTTCCGGTCGCCCCCCGATGCAACATCCAGTGCAAGTTCTGCAACCGCAAATTCGACTGTGTCAACGAAACCCGTCCCGGGGTGACGAGCGCCGTGCTGTCGCCCGGCCAGGCCATGGTGTACCTGGAGGAGGTCTTCTCCAAAAAGGGAACCATCTCCGTGGTGGGCATCGCCGGTCCGGGGGATCCCTTCGCCAACCCAAAGGAAACCCTGGAGACCCTGTCCCGGGTGAGGTCCCGCTTTCCGGAGGTCCTCCTTTGCGTCGCCACCAACGGTCTCAACCTGACCCCGTACATCGACGATCTGAAGAAACTGAAGGTCAGCCATGTCACCGTAACCGTCAATGCCGTCGATCCGGCCGTGGGAGAAAAAATCTACTCGTGGATGCGCGTGGGAAAACGGGTCATGAGCGCGGAAGACGGGGCCAGACTTCTGTTGTCCCGCCAATTGGAGGCAATCGAGAAGCTCAAAGGGCGCGGGATCATGGTCAAGGTCAACAGCATCATTCTTCCCGGCATCAACGAGGCGCATATCGAAGCGGTGGCCTGCCGAATGGCCGAACTGGGGGTGGACCTGTTCAACGCCATGCCCTACTACCCCAACGCCGGCTCTGAATTCGAAGACCTCCCTGAGCCAGACAAGGAGACGGTCGAAGCGGTTCGGAAACAGGCGGCCGGGCATGTGAAACAGATGCGGCACTGCACCCGATGCCGTGCCGATGCGGTCGGCCTGCTGGGGGAGGCCTCGGACGAGGATCTGATGAACACGCTTACCGCCTGCAAGCGGCTGGATGTCAGCACACCCAGAATCGGCCGGGTGTCCCCCCGACCCCGGGTGGCGGTGGCCAGCATGGAGGGGATCCTGGTCAACCAGCACCTGGGCGAAGCGGAACAACTCCTGGTCTACGGGGAGGCGGAGGGCCGGCTTCAACTGATAGAGGCCCGGTCGACCCCAGAGAGGGGCGGCGGCTTGAAGCGGTGGCAGGAAATGGCCGACCTCCTGTCGGACTGCAGCACCCTTCTGGTGAGCGGTGTGGGGGCCAAACCCGAGAAGGTGCTCTCGGCATCGGGCATAGAGGTCCTTGAAATCGAGGGACTCATCGAGGAGGCGGTGCGAGCCGTTTTCGCCGGGGAACCCCTCAACCATATGATCAAGCGCACCCTTACCGCCTGCGGGGCGTCCTGCAGCGGCAGCGGCATGGGATGCGGGTAGATGGGCCGCCCGAGGACAGGCCCGTCCGCTGCCCCCAGGCGGCGTTACCGCCCTATTGAAATCCGCGACGCAGCCAATTGCTGGGCCCGGAGGTTCAAAAGCGCCGGGGACTTTCCAGAAACCCGATTCGACCTGCCGCATCGTGCCATACGATGATGTCCAAAAACCGCAATGCAAGAGGAGATGAACGCTAAATTCCACCCATAAGGAGGAGAAATGGAAAAGCCTGAGCATCACATTTTTGTCTGCGCCAGTTTTCGCGCCGACGGAGACCCCAAGGGTGTCTGCCACAAAAAAGGATCCGTGCCGCTGCTGCCCTATATCGAAAACGAAATCCTCGACCGGGGCCTGGATGCCCAGATCACCAGCACGGGCTGCCTGAAAGCTTGCGACCACGGACCGGTCATGGTCATTCAGCCCCAAGGGCTATGGTACGGCAAGGTGGAAAGCGAAGACGTCGTCGATGACATCCTGGACGCTTTGGAAGACGGGGGCGTCGTCGACAGTCTCCTGATCGTTTGATGGGCGCCGACGTCCATTGGACATCGAAAAAGAATTCTTAAAGGACAGACACAGATGGACATTCAATCCGTCACCGGCTGGCAGGATCATATTCTTGCCGGGCGCCAATATCTCAAGGCCGCCCGAAACGGAAAGACACGCCCCGCCGTCTTCAACAACGAGCTTGTCTTCCAACTGGCCGCCATGGCCATCGAGAAGTTCATCGTCGGGGTCGCCCAGTATCACCGCCTGATGCCCAACGACCACACCCTTTCCGGACTGGTGGCGGAGCTGTCAGGGGTCTGTCCCTTGGAGGCCGACCTGGCCGGCCGGATCAAACGGATCGAAACCATCGACGACATGTGCGCCCTGACGGTCGATCATCGCCGGTCGCCGAGGGATGACGTCATTCGGGAGATCCTGGAGGTCGGCTGCGAGGTCGCCCGCTTCGTTGACCGTCAGGTCACCCGGGTTGAGGGTGATCCGGCGTCGGCATAACCAGTACCTTTTGCACAAAACCGGAGAAGAACAATGACAACGATGTGGGAGAAAATCTTCGAATAC
>JASFIA010000456.1:0-3251 GCA_050122915.1 Desulfobacterales bacterium
CCTGCCCCCACCTGTCGGAGTCGGAATGGAGGGCCTATGACGCCCCCTTTCCCGACACACGCTACAAAGCCGGCGTGCGGCGCTTCCCAGAGTTGGTTCCCGACCGGCCAGAAGCGCCTGGGGCAGCCCTCTCCCGCGAAGCGCGCGAATGGCTTAGAACCAAATGGACGGGACCGGTCTTTATGGCCATCGGGATGACCGACCCCGTGCTGGGTCCTCCCGTTATGCAGGCCCTGCGAAGGGACATCGCCGACTGCCCCGAACCTTACGAGCTTGCCGACGCCGGTCATTTTGTCCAGGAATGGGGGGAAGACGTCGCCCGGAGGGCCTTGTCGACCTTTGACGGATAGCGGACCCTGCCAGTCATCAATCCTTCAGCAAAGCAAGGGGCCTCACCTGGCCGTTCAACCAGCCGTTCTCAGTGGCGCGCACCAGATGAAAGGGGATAGCAACCCGATTGCGACTCATTATGGAGATACCTTGGCCCTTAGCGCGGCAGCAATCTCTTGACTGAGAGCTGTCAGGGTCTGGCTTTGGGCCTGCACCCGGTCTCGGGGTGCCGAGGATGGGGGTGTCGCGCGGTGGACGGCTTTGCGCTTCTCCGATGGGAACCCGTCCCTTTCGTTGGCAATGGACCAGAAGGCCACCAGCACGGCATCGCCTCCGGCCTCGATGTCGAAGCGGATGACATCTATGATCACCTGGACCGCCTCAATGGTTCGGGGCGCCTGCGGGTAGGTGTAAATGTCGGCTCTGCCGAGCATGACGGACAAATTCTCCTGAAGCACCCGGTAGACGGCGTCCTTGAGGGGCTCCCCCCAGCGGTGGAATTCGTCGATATGGAGTTCGCTGTCTCCCGCCCGTGTCACGATCTGGGTTCGATCCAGATAGGCGGGCAGGGTGACGGGCCCGAGAACAATCGGCGGTGCCGCACCGGATGCGAACTCCATGGACCGGGCTGATTCAGGGACGGCGCTCAGCAGATAGAACGTCGACGGTGGCGAGGTGCCGGTGCACCCGGCGACAATCCACAGTAAAAGAAATAGCCAGAGGAGTTTGCGTGTCGAAGAGAACCGTGTCATCATCTTATCTCCTGCCCGGATTGCCCTTTCCCTGAATCAAGGCCTCCGGATGGCGTTCAAGATATTCACTGAAGGAGCGCACCGATTGGAGGGCCCCGGTGAGCTCGATAAGAGACTGGTTGAGCCGGTAGCGAAGCTCCGAGCGTTCGCCGACGAGGGTTTCGATGCTGTCCAGGGATTGCTGGGCCTTGTCGAGCATGGCCTGAGCCTCGCCAAGGGTTCGCCGAGCATCCCCGCTGAGGGGGTCCACCTGTTCGTCCACACGGCGCAGCAGCCGTCCGGCGTCGTCGACGGCGGTCTTGACGCTGGCGCTCAGGGGTTCCACCTGGCGGTCCAGGTTGCTGACCAGGCGGTCGGCATTACCGATCAGCCGGTCGGCATTGTTCATGACGCGATCGGCGCTCTTAGCGGCCGTTTCAATACCTTGGAAGGCTTCCTGAAGGCCTGGATCGCCTATCATTTTTTCGATCCCCGCCATCGCCTTTTCGATCTTCTCGAAGATCTCGCCAAACTGGATTTTTCCAATCACCTGAGCCAACCGCTCGATGGTGGACGGAATCGTGGGAATTTCTAAATACTCGCGGTCGCTGCCCACCAGATTGGCCTTGGTATTGGGATAGTAATCCATATCGATGGCCAATTGGCCGGTGACGAGGCTGTCGATGACGAGTTGAGCCCTCAACCCCTTTTGAATCAATTGCTGCATCAGCTCCCGGTCGCCCCCCTTCGAATCGAAATCGATTTTGGATCCCAGCAACTCGATAATCACCGGTATCTGCACGGACAGGTCCTCGGAATTGGTATGGATGGAGAGTTCCTTCACCGCGCCCACCTCGACCCCCCGGAACACCACCGGAGAGCCCACCTTGAGGCCCTTGACGGACCCCTGGAAAAAGAGCACGAACCGGTCTTTCTGGACAAAGAACTGCGCGCCGCCGAAGAGGATAACCGCTGCGATCAACAGCGCAATGCCGCCGATCACAAACCCGCCGATGGCTGTTTTACTGATGGCTTTGGCCATGAGTGATGTTCTCCCGTTGATATCCGTCAAGGCACCGGCGATAGCGCCTCGCCCTCACCCATCCTTGGCCTGTCACCGCCGTCCAGGGCGGTCAGCAGACTGCTGCTACTTCTCCCCCCGGGTCAGAAAAGAGCGAACCCTTGGATCGTCGGTGTCGGCCAAGAGCGCTTTGGGGTCGCCACGGGCGATCATGGTGCGGGTTTCCGGGTCGAGGAACACCGAGTTGCTGCCGATGGCGAAGATGCTGGCCAACTCATGGGTAACCACCACGATAGTGGCACCAAGGCTCTCCCGCAGTTCGATGATCAGGTCGTCCAGCCGCCTGGCGCTCAAGGGGTCCAGACCGGCGGACGGCTCGTCGAAGAAGAGCACTTCCGGATCCAGGGCCATGGCTCTGGCCAGTCCCGCCCGCTTCTGCATCCCTCCGCTGATCTCCGATGGGTAAAAGGTTTCGAACCCCCCCAGACCGACCAGTTCCAGCTTCAGGGACACCAGCTCACGGATCTGGTCGGGACCCAGGCCGGTATACTGCTGCAGGGGAAGCGCGACGTTTTCGGCCAGGGTCATGGAACTCCACAGGGCGCCGCTCTGGTAGAGAATCCCGAACCGGACCATCATCTGCTTCCTGACGTCGGGCGCCGTTTCCCAGAAACTCACCTCCCCATAGCGGATCCGACCCGTGGCCGGGGGCTTGAGTCCGATCATGATCTTCATCAAGGTGCTCTTGCCGCAGCCGCTGCCACCCATGATGATGAAGACATCGCCCCGGTCGACCGTGAAATCGAGATCCCGCATCACCACGAAGTCCCCGTAGGCCATGGTCAGATCCGTAACGGTGATGTGGGGTTCGGAAGGCTTCATGGGCAACCGTTTTCAGGGTGCACGATCAAACACCGATGACATTGCAAACGACGGTGATTACCGCCGTGGCGATAACGATGGCCACGATCCCCGTCACAACGGCCGAAGTGGCGGCATCGCCGACGGCGGAGGCGCTGCGGCCGCACTGGATGCCCCGCAGACAGCCGGCCAGGGCCACGAGGATACCGAACACAAAACTCATGACCAGCCCCACGGCCAGATCGTTTACCCCGACCGCCGCCACTACCCGCTGGACGTAGGTGGACATACTGATGTCATAAATCCCC
>JASFIA010000457.1:0-3246 GCA_050122915.1 Desulfobacterales bacterium
CCTACACCGTAAAAGCTGTCCTCTTCGATTTCGACGGCACCCTCACCCGCCCCGGGGCCATCGATTTCGCCCGAATCCGAAAGGCAATCGGCTGCCCCCCGGAACGGACCATTTTGGAGTATATCGCAGAGCTACCCGACAAAGGGCGACGGGAAGAGGCCATGGATTCCCTCCATCGCATGGAGATGGCGGCCGCCCGAGCCTCGGTGCCCAACGAGGATGCCGAGGCCATCATCGCACATCTCAAGGACATCGGGATGCCCGTAGGGATTCTCACCCGGAACAGCCGCGAGGCCGTCGCCGGCGCCCTTTCCCGGTTTTCCGGACTGTCTCTTCAGGATTTCGATCTCGTTATCACACGGGACGACCCCGTCGCCCCGAAACCCAGCCCCGATGGGGTGCTCCAGGCGGCAGGCCGGTTTGGGGTAGAGCCTTCGGAAGTCCTGGTGGTCGGCGATTTTCGACTCGACATCGAGGCGGGCCGCAGGGCCGGTGCCCTCACCGCCGAATTGGTCGCCCCGGGGCACCAGCCGACCGCAGAGGCCTCCTTCGTTCTGGAAAGGCTCTCGGAGCTAAAGGCCATTTTCCGGGGGGGACGCCCGCTTCCCCCCGGAAAATTTCCCAGCGATCTTTTGGAGGAATTCTTTGGCCGTCTCTCTCGTGTGGATCCCCTGGTCCTCGTTCAGCCCAGCGTCGGGGAGGACACCGCCGCCATTGACATATCCGGTGAGGACACGGTCATTCTCACCTCGGACCCCATTACTTTTGTCAGCGATCAGATCGCCACCTACGCCGTTCTCATCAACGCAAACGATATCGCCACAGCGGGGGCAATGCCCCGATGGCTTCTGACCACACTACTCTTTCCACCGGGCACGACCCCCTCGGCCATCCGCTCGGTGATGAACGACATCCGGGATGCCTGCGACCGATGGCAGGTCAGCTTGTGCGGGGGACACACGGAGATTACCGATGCGGTGACCAGACCGGTAGTGACGGGAATGATGGTTGGCACCGTGGCCCGCAGCGGTCTCATCGACAAGCGGTCCATGCGCTCTGGGGATGCCGTGCTGCTTTCGAAGGGGGTTTCCGTTGAGGGAACGGCGATCATCGCCAGGGAGTTCTCCGGTCGCCTCTCGACCCTGGGTATGGACGAGGAGGAAATCCGACGCGGCCAATCGTTCCTGGACAAGCTCAGCATCCTCGAGGAGGCGCATCTGGCCATTGCCTCGGGGGGCGTGAGCGCCCTTCATGACGTCACCGAAGGAGGGCTCGCCACCGCTTTGTCGGAATTGAGCGTCGCCGGGGGCCATCGGTTACGGATACGCGTTGACCACATTCCGATCTTCCCCCAAACCCAGCGCGTCTGCTCCCTTCTGGGTATCGATCCCTTGGGTCTGATCGGGTCCGGGAGCCTTCTCATTTGCTGCCGCCCGGAGAAGGCCGAAGCGATTATGAGAGCCGTGGCAGAGGCTGGAATCGACATGACGCGCATCGGCGAAGTGCTGGAGGCGGGTAACGGTATCGAGGCCCGATTGGGGCAGACGCCCGTCCCATGGCCGCGGTTCGAGGTGGACGAAATCACCCGCCTCTTCCAGGGCTGACAGCCCCGGGCCGCCCAACCATAAAAAAAGCCCCGTCCCGGAGGAGGGGGCCGGATCGAATCGGGGCCGAGGTTATTTCTTCAGGCCACGGTAAAAGATTTCGAAGGCGACTTCGAGGGTTTCCTTTAAGAAATTCTTCTCGTCGTCGATGATTTTCTTGCTGGCCTCCCACAGCACCACTCCGGAAAAAAGGGACCAGAAGATATCCGCCAAGCTCATCGAGGTATGCTCGACAAATGTCCCCGCTTTGATACCCTCTTCAAATATTTTGGCAATGGCCTCGATGGATTTCCGTGATAGGGTCTTGATTTCCGACATCAGTTGAGGGGAGAGATTTTTGAGAGTTTCGCTCGATTGAAGATGAAACATGTTGATGATGATGAGAGGATCGAATTCGTAGACGTCGTACATGGCGTCCATGAGTGAGCGAACTTTTTCCTCCGGGGTAGACTCCGACTCGCTGTCCACATGCTCGACGCGGATCAGCAGGTATTGAAGAATTCGCAATGACAGGGAGGCGTAAAGCTCTTCTTTGTTCTTGAAATAGAGATACAACGTGCCAGGGCTGAGTTCCGCCTCGTGGGCGATGTCCTCCATTGTCGCCTTGTTGAATCCTTTTTCGGAAAAGACGCGTTTTGCCGCAACCATGATTTGCTGGCGGCGGCGCTCCTTTTCTCGCTCCTTTCTTTCCTGGATTCCCATGACCTGTCAGCTCCTGAATGTTATTTTTTTTTTATTGTATCCTCAATAGATTAAAGGCCTTTTTTAGTCAAGAAAAAACTCTCAATATATTAGTGCCCTTTATTGGTTCCAGTCTAACCGCTCCACGTCTGAGGTTTCAGCCGCAAGCAGGCGGAATCCGGGGCTTGATTGCCGGCACCGGACGGATGCCGCTGTCATGTTTCCATCCTGGGTTTCCAAGGATGCCGCTTCCACTGGCGGGGTCCGGCAATAGGGACGCCAGGACAACCCGTATGATGCTCAAACGGAGAGGTTATTAGGGCCGGCAGGCGCCTGATTCATGGGGGGCGGTGACGGGGTCAGCGAATGTCGGGCATCAATAAACCATTTCCGCCCAAGATTCAATCCATGGTTTCTTTCAACAGTGTCGGCAGCCCGTCATCAGAAGGCTTTGAACACCCGGGCAAGAGGATGGCCCGGCGCCTTGATGGAGAGATCCAAAAAATAACCGTACGGGGTCTGGTAGGCTCGGTAACCGGCCGCTTTAAGCCGCTCCTGAGCCCTGTTGAGAAGGAATCTGGCTGTCTCCGGAGCTGCCTTGTCCTCGGCCAGATGGGTAAAGGAATGAAGGATGATGTCGGTGACGCGCCATTTACGTGCCAGCCATTTGGCGTTCTTCACCAGTTTGGTCTCGGAGGAACTCCCCGCATCCACATCCCCCGGTTCCACATGAACGAAGGCTGCCACCACAGCCTCATGGGCCGCCGATTCCGCGGCCGGTGCGTCGTCTAGTGTCCGCATCGCCGGGACCCACTCGAAATGCTCGCAATACCAGAACAACACCCGCATGGTGAGTTCCCCCTGCTGGTCGACCACAATCCGGAGAATCGGAAGCACGCCGTCGCAATCCCGGCCTACCGGATCACCAGGATCTCCCCATCCCCCGGGCCAACAGCGGTTC
>JASFIA010000458.1:0-3238 GCA_050122915.1 Desulfobacterales bacterium
ATCTGTCTTAGTGCTTATAAACCTGTCCCTCTCAATATATCTGGATCAGAAATCTATGACGAGCCGGACACCGGGAATGACCGCAAAGTCGTCTTCCTCAAACTCGTTCTCGATCAACTGCAGGTCCGCTGTCAGGTGGGCCCATGGCGTGATCGCAAAGTTGTAGTAAAACTCGAAGCCATATATATCCCGGAGGTCCACCACCGGTGACACGAGATCCTTGTAATTGTCTGAGAGCCAGGTGTACCACCCGCCCACTCCCATCCGGTCATGCGGGCGTGATGCCATGGGACCGTACGCCTCTACAGCAGTGAAAAAGCTGTATTGTGCGAACTGCGGATCGTCCGGGCCGACGGTCCCGCCAATGAGGAGCGTGGCCTTCCGACTGGGGTCTCCCTCTTCGTTCCAGAAGTCCTGGCTGAGATAGAGGGCAATGTTCCAGGGTTCCTTCTCGTCAGTGGATTCTATGCCCTGCCCGGGGATGGTGATGTGGTCACGCGGATCGTTGGACGCTTGATCCCGCGTTGAGAAACCGCCGAAGACCATGAAGTAGCCCGGCTTGTCGTCCAGTTTCCAGAAGAACCTGTGAAAAGCCGCCATCCAGACATCATCGAACGAGTCTGAGACGCTGCCCCAATTCGTTGTTACATTTTCCGTGCCGGTGACGAGGATTGCGCTCTGCCCCATCTGGTACTCTTTATTGACGGTCGCCAGCCAGCCGCCATACAACGAGAGGCCATTCACGGCGCCAAACCACGGGATGGCGCTGACCAGGGCATTGACGTTCCAGAAGCCTTCCTGCCCGTACCCGACATGGGGGAAGAATAAGGTCACCGCATCGAGAACATCGATCTTGCCAAGGCTGAGCAGGCCGAGGTGCTTTTCTCCCAACGGAAAATACTGGTTGACGAGGAGCCCGGTGATGTCCGTATCTTCGTAGTCTTCCGGCAGCGGCATGAGCATCCCTGTGTTCGGCAAGGTCATGCCGCCCGCATCGGCGAGGACATCTTTCCCGAACCGTGTCCTGGCATGCATGCTGACCGACAAGCCTTTCCAGGTGCCGAGAAACTTGTTCGTGTCAACGTTGAGTCGGTAGTCCATCGTGCCACCGTACACGCTGTTCTCGTCGCGGCCACCGCTTGCAACACTTTGATAGTACTGCGACAGCCTAAGGCCGATATCGATGCCGTGGTCGGAGAAGTATGTCCGCCCCCCCCACCAGTCGCCGGTTAGCTTGTCGCGGGTCCAGATGTCCTCAGCCCTGGTTTGGCTTTCCTCCGCCATAGTATTGGTGGCGAACAGCGCTGTAGATGATAGCACCAGTAAAGCCAGAAAAATTAGGCCTATTGTATTTCTCATGGATCTTCTCCCAAGGGGTCGTTTTGCCTAAGGAAACCGGACGGAACCGAGCCAAAAGCACCTTTCCGGTATTGATTGACCTCATCTAGAATTACTTCCATGGAAAGGATCCTGACCTCACCTGGATCTGATCGCAAAAAATTTTTACGCCATACCCCAGCATTTTTACCGCAAGGGTAAACCTTCGTGACTAACCGGCAATAAGGCCGGTAAATCGTTTATCTTATCCGCCGCTTTGGGTGCCCCCTTTGGCAGCCGAACAGGGCGTTTCGCAGCCGATACCATCACTTGGGATCATGCCGGTCTCGGCATATGGTTATGGCTGATGGTCGGGTTCATGCCGAACTGCCAGTGCCCCTCGGGTTGAGCGGGCGTAAAACAATACCGCCCAGTCCGGGTTTGCGGTCATCGAAATCGATATCACGGTGGGCCTGATCTGACGCCGGTGCTTTCGCGCTCAACAGGGGGATGACCGGCCTGGAAAGGATGTTCCACGCCCTGGTGAGAAGGATGGGATGATTTCATAGAAAAATCTTTCCGTATGTCATGCAGGCAACATCAGAACGCTGCCTTTTCATCCGTTTTCGAGTCCGGCGCTTCTTCGGTCTCGGCCTTATCGGAAACCTCGTCTGCTTCCTGGCTGTTGCCCCAGGCAGGATTCTTAATCATGATAACGAACTCCCCCTCCGATCCGGTCAGCATGCCATTCACGGGAGGATTGTCCCGGTAGTTTGGTGCTTCGTAGGGTTGAATGCCGGCGCAGCCGGCACCCGCCAACAGCGCTGCCAAAAGCCCAGCCGATTTTATGAGCATTGATATCTTTTTCATCAGAACTTAACCCTCAGGCCGATGGAGCTGACGCCGATGTCATGCACATCGGGTCCCGCATCCCTGTCGAGTGAATACAGGCGATACATGGCGTACAGCTCAGCACCGTAGTCATTGAATTGCTGAACCGCCGCAATGCCATAGGAGTAGCCCTCATCGTCGTCTGTGGGCAGATTATCACCCAAGGTGTAATCGACACTGAAAGCCGACTTGCCAAAAGAAAAAAGATCGGCAAGCCATCCGGCTTTGACAAAATAATTGGTGGCATCATCCTGAACATCACGCTTCTTGCCGCCGGCTGCCATGGACAGATTCAAGCCGGTCTCCTCATGCAAGATCGAAAAAGAACCGGAGTACTGATAATCCGTGTCGTCTTCGCTAAGATCGGCAATCCCTGCCGCAGCGACCGCCTTGAAACCATAGCCCTGCCCGCCCCAATACAGTCCGGCATCATAACGATCGTCGCTGACAGCCGAGACGGCCAGATGGAAACCATAGAATTTCGGCGTGTCATATCGAAACCGGTTTTTTCGGGACAGCCCATTAAAGTCATTGAAGGCATCGCCAATCCTGATATCCGTGAGGCTGTCATCATTGCTTTGACGGAACAACATCCCTCCGGCGAGGTCGGCAATGGTCGAGGTCGCGATGACGTTGGTGCCGGAAAGATCAGAAGAGGCGGTACCGTAGGAAGCGGTATACCCACGGCCTAAGGAAAGTTTGCCGAAGCGTTTGCTGTCGAGCGAGACTTCAGCCCAGCGCTGTTCGAAGAAGTCACCGGCCTCCTCGTCGTTCTGATTGACAATCCCGGCGTTATTCGGAGCAATTGACACCTCCAGCCGCGACCCGAGGGTCAGGTCATCGTTGATCTTGCCGGTCCCGACGATATTGATGCGGCTTTCACTGTTGTCGTTGTCGACAAAATAGGCCTTGGTCTCTTTGCCGTCGTTGACGACATTAATGGCACGATTGACATGTCCGGAGATGGACAGCTTGATCCTTTCCGGACCATCCGAGGTGATCACATTATCCGGGGTTGCATAAGTAACGG
>JASFIA010000459.1:0-3231 GCA_050122915.1 Desulfobacterales bacterium
GGTCGGCATTTCTGACGAAATCAACGACGGCGCCATCGAGATCGGTTTTGAAATCATCACCCCCAACCGCACGAAAGTCATCACCATGGATAGCAAGGACTGGGCCGTGTGGCAGCTGAGCCCTTTTCTTGGAAGCGCCCGTGAAATTGGCCCGCCTTCCGATGCCGACAGTGGGACATCGGCCCAGGAGCCATCCTCCCAATGATCCGACTGCTGAGATCAGTTTTCTTCGGCCTCCTGGCGGGTCTCGGACTGATGGCTATAGCGGGCCTCGTTCTATTTTTCGTCGCCGCCCACCACCTGCCCAGGGTCCCCGATCCCCTGTCGAGGATCATCGAGACTCCCCCGACCACCCTCTACGCCAGCACCGGAGAGCGGCTGATGGTTATCGGCGGGCGTGAAACCATTCCCATCGACCGGGTTTCGAGGGATTTCATCAACGCCGTGGTGGCCACGGAAGACCACCGGTTTTGGAACCATCACGGAATCAACAAACTCCGCACCCTCAAAGCCCTCCAGATTACCCTATTTGAACCCAACAAAATCCAGGGGGCTTCCACCATCACCCAGCAACTGGCCAAAAATCTCTTTTTTTCCTTCAGGCGCAGCTATATGCGTAAGGTCCGGGAACTCCTCGTGGCCCTTCAGATCGAATCCCGGTTCAGCAAAAAGGAAATTCTCGAGGCATACATCAACCAGATTCCCTTCGGCTCCAGGGCCCACGGAATCGAGCAGGCGGCGAGAACTTTTTTCGACAGATCCGCCGCCGATCTCACCCTTGCCCAGTCGGCGCTTCTGGCCGGCCTGCCGAAATCCCCCACCCGCTATAATCCGTTCCGGTTTCCCGAAAGAGCCAGGCAGCGGCAGCGGATCGTCCTTCAACGAATGGTGGCCACCGGCACCATCTCCAAAACGGAAGCCCTGGCGGCGGCAAGCGAACCCATAGAACTCAGACCCCCTTCAAGCCGATTCTCCACGGCAAACTATTTCCTGGATATGGTGATCCGGGATCTTGAAAATCGTTATGGAGCCGATACGGTCCATCACGGCGGGCTTCAGGTTTTCACGACCCTTGATCCTCAGTTGCAGCTCTGGGCAACGGACGCCGTTTCAAAGGGCTTAGATAACCTTGACGATATTCTTGGCATCGATAGCAACGCCGAGCCGGACAACCGCCCCCAGGGGGCGCTGGTAGCCATCGAGCCCAGGTCCGGTGCGGTCAAGGCCATGATCGGCGGCAGAGACTATACGACGTCCGCGTACAACCGGGCCATCCAGAGTCAGCGTCAGGCCGGTTCGGGATTCAAACCCTTTGTGTATTACGCCGCCATGGAGCGCCAAGGACTCACTCCAGGCACCATCATGGTCGACAAGCCCGTCACCATTTCGGTAAGCGGTGCCAGGGACTGGTCTCCCCGAAATTTCAGCCGGTCCTACCGAGGCCCCATGGTGCTCAAAATGGCTCTCATGAAATCCGTGAATACCATCGCTGCTCAACTGGTCGAACTGACGGGCCCCGAAGCCGTCATCGATACCGCCCGACGATGCGGCATCGACAGCCCCCTGAGAGAGGTGTTTTCGGTGGCGTTGGGCACCTCTGGGGTGAGCACTATGGAAATGGCGTCGGCCTTTTCCACTTTCGCCAACGGTGGCACCCGGCACGCCCCCTACTGGATAGCAAGGGTCGAAGACCCGATGGGAGGCATTTTGGAGGAGCACATCGTTCGAGGTAAGAGGACCCTTTCTCCGTCCATCAGCTATCAGGTTCTCGACATGATGCGGGGCGTGGTGGAGGAAGGGTCCGGATCGGTCATCCGCCGCCTGGGCTTCGAGCTGCCTGCCGCCGGAAAGACCGGTACAACGAACAGTTACAAAGACGCTTGGTTCACGGGATTTACCCCGTCTCTTTGTACGTCGGTATGGGTCGGATTCGACAGGGAAAAGAGCCTCAGGGATACGTCAGGCATAGGCATTACCGGTGGCAGGGGGGCTGCACCCATCTGGGCCGATTTTATGAAGCGGGCCACGGAGGGCGATCCGTTCCGTGAATTTCCGATCCCCGATGATATCCGCTTCGAAATGGTCGATCCACTCACCGGCAGAGCCCTGGACGCGCTGACCCGAAACCCCATTCGGGTTGCCCTGATGGCGGAGCAGCGCCCCGGAGGCACCGCCGTGAATCCCGGCGATACCGTCACCTTGGAGTTGCCTGTGGCGCCGCCTGAACCCGATGCGCCCCAGGAGACCTTCCGAGAGGAAGATCTGCCGGCAGACGGATAGTACCCTGGGGGAATCCATCGAGAACGAAATGGGAAGGATGGGTCGAAAGGCGTGATTCATCTGCTGAAACATCTGGCCTTCAGGCTCTGGTTCGCCGTTATCGGTGGCGGTCTGGTGAGTCTCTGGCTGCTGTCCAAATTGGGGCCTTTCATTTCGATATGGGTGCCGGTCGCCGTCGTTTTGTCGGGGGTATTGATCCTCCTCTGGATTGGAGGGCGTCTTTCCGACCGCATCGGGTTGTCGCTGCTGCGCCCCTACGTCTCAGGCGCCGGGGTTTGGGAGCGACAGGGAATGGCGGAAAAGGCAGCCGACCAGTATGCCAAAGCCATGGCAATGACGGACAGCTTTCTGCTGACCCCTGCCACCCGGCGGCGGATCCTGCCCGACCTTATTGGACGGATGGCCAGATTCTACCTGGCGTCGCCGGATGCATCCACCCAGACCCACCGCTTTGCGAAGGCGTATTTGAAGATGAGGCCCGGGGACGAAGCGTTCGCCAGGGCATGGTTAGACCGGCTCGAATCCATTGGGGCGCTCCATATGGTGTCCGATGAAGAGGTGTCCCGAATCGGCAATGCCCACCCCCGAGACCCGCAGATCCAGGAATCCCTGTCGCGACGCTGTTTGAAGGACAGGAGGACCGATTTTTTAGCCCTTTACACCTACCGGCGGCTCATCGAGGCCAACGGAGTGGTTCCCACCGAAATAATCAAACAGCTCGCCCAGCTTTTCCTGGAGGAGGGGCGGGCCGACGAATGGGCTCTCAGGGTCTATCTCCAGGCGGTCAGCGACGCATCCGACTCTGAATCCCTGATCCGGGGCATTGCGGCCTGCCGCCAATGGCTGATGGAAACACCTAAGAATCGCCCGTTGCTGCATGCCGCCGATCGCCACCTGTCAGGCCGGAGCGAGGCCGATCTGATTCGCATGTCAACCGGCTTTTTGCCCCCG
>JASFIA010000460.1:0-3225 GCA_050122915.1 Desulfobacterales bacterium
TTGATCATCTGGGCGGCATAATTCAATGCCGGGCCGTTGCCGCCGTGGCCGTTGATGATCACCAGCTTGCGAATGCCGTTTGCCGCGGCGCTGATGCCGATATCATAGACCAGCTTCGCCAGAGTGTCGTTGGCGATGCTGATGGTGCCGCAGAAATCCCTGTGATGGTAGGAAACCCCATAGGAAATCAGGGGCAGCACTGCCGGTCGCGGAAGGCTGCAGGCTTCGGCCACCCGATGGGCCAGATAATCCGCGTCGAAGGCATCCGTATCCAAGGGCAGGTGTGGGCCGTGCTGTTCGATAGCACCCACCGGCAGCAGAGCGATGTCCACGGCACTCAGGTGGGCTTCGGCATCGGGCCAGGTCCACTCGCCCCAGCGATGATCCGACCGGCGCTGCACTCCGCCGCTGGTTCCGGCATCGGTTTGGCCCATGGGGTCCGTCTCATAGGCATAGGGAACCTGAAGATCCGGGTGGGTCCAAACGTCCCCCTGAACCCAGCGACGATTCTGCCAGAGGACGGTACCGGCTGCGTGTTCGAGGAAGATGGCAAAAAGAGGCCGCCTCAAATCCAGCGGGATGGCTTCAATGGGGGACTTTTCCGGGTGGAACCGAAGCTTCATGATTTCGGACCTCTCCTTCAATGAACGGAAGGGTTTGTCCGGCGCAGGCAAAACGCCACGCTGATTCAGGAGAAATAAGAGCTGTTCGACCCCCTCCGCCTCCTGGTGGACGCCATGGGCCGTCAAGTTCTTTATCGCGGTCTGGACCTGGCTCGGTGAGTACCCGCAGGCGCCTGGATCCCCACCGATGGCCAGAAGCATCCCCACGATTCTCCGGCATTTTTCGCAGCGACCGCAGGGTAGCACCCGTTGGTCGGACATGGTCGTGGCGTGGCAGGAGGTCTGAAGCCGCTGAAGATCCGGGTAACGCTCAACCAATATCTTCTGGATCAGCAGTTCGGAAAGCGGTCTCAGTATGGAAAAGGCACTGATCGACCACCCTTTCTTTAGAAAATACCGCGAGAGAACCTGATCAAAATGAATGCTCTGATCGAAGAGGCCGTCGTAATGGCGGATGCCGTCCCGGGTGCCGCGCACCGTGGTGTCGAACTCGTCTCCGATCAGCAGTCGGCCCAAACGATTTTTGCGCATCAGGGGAAGAATGCCGAATAGAAAAACCGCGACGGTCCACAGGCGAATGGGATAATTGTCCGAGCGAATATCGGCAAAATCCGTCCGGATGAAGGGCAGCCGCCGGAGCATCCAGGAGAAAAGCCTGTCGCTGTTCACCCAGACCCGGCCGGTTCCCGGAACCCGGTCCCGCATATGCCGGTAGGCATTCAATGCCGTAAACCAGTGGCGGCCGGATTCATTGACGAAAAGAGGGTGGACCGCCGACAGGATGCCGTTGTCTGCCGAGGTCTGGCGGGATGTCATCAGCTCATCGAGCAGCCCGAAAGTGAGTAGGCTGTCCTTTCCGCCGCTTGAAAGGACCGCGCATCGGGTTCGGTCGGTATCCCACAGCTGCCATCGAAAGGGCCGTTGAGGATGAGGTTCGAAGGTCAGCCTGGATTGAAGATAGGTCTTCTGACGTACCGGCGGCAGCCCGATGGCCTGATCCGTCAAAAACGGATTGACCGAAAGGATTTTATTGACATAGATCTCTCTGGCCGTGTTTTCTGCCATTTCGCGAATCAGGCGGCGATCCTGACGATCATAGAGGCCGCGAAAAACGATTTCACGGCAGAAAAGGCCGTAGTTGAGGGCGACCTGAGCGGCTATCATCGATGCCAGATTCTGCGATTCGGGCTCTTCCGGGGAGAAAACGGATTCCTCGTAGCTGTAGACCAGCTCGGTTTCGAACACGCCGCCATCCTGGTGAATCCGGTAGGGCGCCTTGAGGCGCTTGGGCGCGATGTCGATCGGCCCCACCTCCAGGCGGTCGATAACCAGGAGTCGTGACAAGGGCCCATCGTCACTCGATCGGGATACGGCAGGGGGTGTTTCCCTATTAGGCTGGCGATTCATGATCTCCCCCTTAGATACGGGCGGATGGTCTCTACGAGATTTGCGGTACCATGCTTCAAAACGTCCATAGCGGGGCGTCCCGTTTTCCGGGTGACGGTGTCGCATGTGTCTGCAATACGATGGGGGGGGATGCCTTCGTGATTGATGGTTACCGCCACGACCGGCTTTCCCGACAACAGCTCAATGACCTCAATCTGGCGCGTCAGGGGATGGATGGGGTAGCCTGGGAACCCGTCGTATTCTTTGCGTCCCGGAGCGTGCTGCAAAACGAGGATGTCCGGTCTTCCGGCGGCAAGGATTTCGAACCCGCCCGGGTAGGCCGGGTTCATCAGGCTACCCTGTCCCTCGATCACCAGAACATCAGGCCGTTCATCTTCCCAGGCCGACCAGACGGCGTGTTCAATTTCACCGGCCACGAAGTCATTGATAAGAGAATCCATCACGATGCCATAACGAGCACCCTGAAGCCAGGCGGTCTGTCCCGTCCCGATCAGTTCAGCAGAGATCCCTGCCTCCCTGAGGCCCTTAACCAGCAGCCATGCGGTCGTTCGCTTGCCCACGGCCGAATCCGTTCCCATTAGGGCAATTTTCAGTGCGGACACCTTCTCGATCTTGCCCGAAAAAAAATGAAGGTCTGCCCTCGCCGGTGGCTTCCGAATGTCTCGTATACGAAGCCCATTTTTCTCGGCCAGAGCAGACATCGCCGGATCGTCGGAGATGAAGTCGTGGAGGCCGCTGTCCACATGGAGTCCGGCGGATAGGGCACTGTGGAGGGCGGTCCGGTGAATCCCCTCCAGTCGGCCGCCGTCGGGAGCAAGACCCACGACACAGTGGGTAGCCGGCGACGACCCGTCGCGGCTGTGGGCGATGGCGGTGAGCAGATCTCTGAAAATGGGAATGCCGCTGGGGGCATCATCGATGATGGTCCCCGCGTCTTCTCCATGATGGCGGGAGTCGACGACGGAGAGCACCTGATAGCGGTTCGTAAACCGGACGAGGCCGTGGGCGGTTTTCCCGTTTGGAGTCCCAAAAGCGCCTTCGCAATACACAATGGCGTTGCCTTCGGGGTTTCTATAGGGTGACGGCATTAGGATTTCCTTCCTGTCAGGAGAGCCACGTATCGGTCTCCGGGCAATGGGTGTTTCATGTGTTGATCGATAAGTGAGATCAGCCCCGCCGTCGAGGCGGGCAGCAC